>JAEORS010000004.1:0-32395 GCA_016840795.1 Candidatus Thorarchaeota archaeon
CCATCCTTGGCTCCATTCATCACCAGAATGGGAATGTCGATACTCGTGGTTGTGTTGAGTTCTACACCCTTGATGATGCCCTTCTGAAGTTCGCCTCTCTTGGCGGTCACATTTCCAACTTGGAGATTGTCTGGCATCGTCCTGACCTCTCTTCGATGTGTGGTGTGCATGAGTCATATTCTTTCTGGATGCTGCCAGACCTACGGCAAAATGGAATCTGTCGAAATCAAGAACTCATTCGAAATCACCGTAACCGTCATATGACGTGTCATGATTGAAGTGTGTGAGTGGTGAGCTTGACTCATGCCAATGTTCGAACTGGATTTCAAGATTAGGCATGCTTGTGCCCTTGGGAACATCTCATCGGACTTCCCGTCGATCAGGATTCTCAAGTGGTGTAACAATGGACGCGAAGTCATAGAGCTTGTGGGAGGTACAGAGAAGGACTACTCAAGAGCGGTCAAGACCATCTCTGGAATAACAGATGTCATCGAAGAGATGTCTGACGGTTACAAGGTCCATCTAATCACCAGAACCTGCTCCTGTGGGATTGAGGATGTAATCGGGAGAAGCGTTGAAGAAAATGGCTTGCTGCCTATGTTGCCAATTGTCTTCCGGAAGGGGTGGGAGTATCATCGCATAATTGCACTCAGACATGATGACATAAACACGCTTCTCGAACGGTTCAAGGACCAATCGTTCTTTCCGGTAGTCCTGCGAAAGGTGATCTTCAACGGATTCTCTGGTAGCTCCATGACATTCACGGCCGACACCTTGTTCTCAGATCTGACTGAGAAGCAGATGGACGCTCTGCTCACAGCCTACAGGCACGGATACTATAAGCTCCCAAGGGACTCCGACATTCAGACAATAGCAGCAGAGAAGAAGGTAGCACGAACAACGTTCCAAGAGCATCTGAAGAAGGCAGAGAACAAACTAGTCGGTTCTCTGGCCCCTCACATCCACGCTTGGTTTCATCTCCATGGCGGCAAGGGAAAGCAGGTCAATGAATGGAACCATTAGAAGCATGAGAAGTTAGGATAGATCGCCTTGGTAAGTGGTCTACCTGCAGCTAGGTAATTGTGTCGACTCAGCTCATTTTGAAACGGCCTCCGCATGAAAGGACTTGTTGATAATCTCCCACTTGTCTGAGCTGACTCTCAGCAGAGTGAGATAGTCAGTTAACGTCCGAATGGCATCAGCATTTTCTCTTACAACTTCAACCTTCGCCATAGCCACAGTCCCAGTCAAATCGATAGACTTGATTTCGCTACTAAGAACTGTGTCCTTGCTGGGTTTTCGGCACCATTCTTCCCAGAATGCTCGTGGTACTATTACCAGCTCTCCGTTTCGTAGAAAACTCATTCTTGAGTCGGGGTTCCACGACTCGAGAAACCGGTCATGGACTCTATTTGTCACTCCATCAATATACGCGTTCACGGTTCTTTTGATGTTATCAATATCTGTTGACACTATGGTAAACCTCCAATGAGTGAGAAGGTAATCATTGGAAGATGCAATAAACATGGTACAGGCACATGACAGAATGTAACGGGCGCTAGACGTGGTCTATGGTTGACCTACCTCTTCAGTATCCGGAGATCGTGGCATCTCCTTTGATTGGGATCCGTTTCTCACTCTCTGTGCCAAGATAACACCCACAACTGTCAGTGCACCACCAAGCAACTGGAGAACGGTTGCTGACTCGCCAAGGACAAAGACTGACATCGTCACGCCCCAGACAGCTATCAGGTTCAGTGCAATCTGCACCTTTGAGGCCTCGATATGGTTCAGTGACTCATAATACAGTGCAAAACCTATCGCTGTATTCACGACCCCCACCCAGAGAATGAGAAGCCATGCTATGGGGCTTAGGTGCAGCATCACTGTCACGTCTTCGAGAATTGAAGCAGTAATCCAAAGAAAGGGGACAGCGGAGAGTGTGCTATAGAATGTGAATGATAGAGAGTCTATCGAGCCTACACCAATCTTTCCTATTATGCCATTCAGAGCAAAGAAGAACGTGGAGGCGATGACAACAATGTTCCCAAGAACACGCAGCGGTGTGAACGACGGATCGCCCGGGGCCGTGTTCATCACTATCATGGTTGCACCCAGCGTGGCCAAGACCAGTCCACTTACCTTCTCGGTTGTTATCGCTTCGTTCAGTATAGGTGCTGCCAAGATCACTGCAAACACGGGGCTCAGATTGAGCAGGAGGATTGCATCCCCTGCAGTTGTCAAGTCAAGACCGATGTACTGTAGAATCTGATTGAGAAACGGGCCGGTCAGGCCGGTGGCGAGAATAACACGCCAGTTGGCTCTGATACTTGCCCTAGGACGCTTCTTGTTCCCCAACATGGCCATGAATGCAATGAGAACCGGGCAGGCCAGAGTGTATCGCAGTGCGACGAATGTGATTGGTGTGACCTCATCGAACACAATCTTGGCAAAGATTAGAGACGTCGCCCAGAACATGGTGGTCAGGACAATGGCCAACCATGCAAGGGAGATCTTGGATATCTTCAGTGCTCTCACCACACCATCAGAAGTTCAACGAGAACTCTAAGGGGTCTGCCAGCTACTGAGAATCCGCACTATATCCCTTTCTAGATACTAGAAACAGGAATGGACATTGGAGAGAGCGTATTGGGGAGATGGCTCTACCTTGCGGAGCGTGCCACTCTCTCGCGTTCTTCCTTTCTGGCGATAGCGAAACTGCCGGAATCGCCCTTGTATGCCAGAAGGAGTTCGTCAATAAGACACTCCTCAAATGACTTCGCGTTCTTGTGAGCAGACCGTGTAGCTCCAACAGCCAAGTACCTGAGGGCCAAATCGATTCTGCGCTGGGGTGAAACGTCAACAGATCGTGGATATGCCATCCCACCATAGGAGATACGTGTCGTTTCCTCAGCTGGTGCAGAGTTCTCGATTGCTGTGACTAGAACCTGAATTGGATTGAGCCCGGTCCTATAATCAATCATCTCAAAGACACGTCGCAGTGTATTGATTGCTTGGAGTTTCTTGCCTGCATTGTGGCCTGTGCGTGTTCTCTTGTCCTTTCTTCTGCCAGCATTGAGAAGTTTGTTTACGAACCGCTCAACAATTGGTACCTGGCTCTTGTGGAATCTCTTGTGTGCATGCCTTCCTGAAGTGTGGGGGAGTAGAACGGGCTTGAGAGAAATGTATCTAGCAAGACCCACATCCTTGACCTCGACCTCAGTGGAGTCCCATTTACCGAAGAGCATGAGATCAGGCTTAACGTGTGGTTCTGGCTTGACTGGGACTTCCTCAGCCGCTTTCTCAACAGATTCTTCGATGATTTCATCGGTTTCCTTCTTGGGCTCCTCTGAAGGTTTCTCGACAGCCTCCTCAGCTTCCTTCTTCGGAGTCTTCTTGGGTGCTTTCTTAGCGGGCTTCTCAGCTGATTCCTCAAGAGTTTCCTCAGCCTTCTTCTTAGTGATCTTCTTAGTTGCCTTCTTGGCAGGCTTGTCAGCCGTTTCCTTGGTGGCCTTTTTGGTTGCTTTCTTGGGGGCTTTCTCCTCAGCCTCCTCAGCATCCTCAGTCTTCTTCTTCTTCGACATGATGACCACCTAGCGTATCGGTTTCTCTTTCTTTCCGTATATGAGAGACTCCAAGGAAACGCCGTTTACCCGGATAACCTTCCACCTCACCCCGGGTAGATCTCCCATCGCACCACCCATAGCGCCACCAATGCCCTCAACAAGCACCTGATCGTGCTCGTCGATGTACTTCAGACCACCATCACCGGGAATGAATGCTGTAATTTGCTTGCCGTTCTTTGAGAGCTGTACTCTCACAGCCTTTCTAATAGCGGAGTTGGGTTGCTTACTTTCAATCCCCACCTTCTCGAGTACAATACCGCGTGCTTGCGGTGCACCCTCTAGAGGGTCAGTCTTCCGCTTGAGCTTCAGTGTTCGCCTCTTGTAGGACGCTTTCTTCCAGCGATACTTCTTACGCTTCCGCACAAGGGGTCTTGCTGCGAACTCGCCTAAAGGGCTCTTTCCACGTGACAAGATTCCTGCCTCTTGGTATGATGGGCCCACCATGTAAGGTGCTCTCTACTGGTGGCCACGGCTGCGTTCCGTGGTTTCCTTAAAAGCATTGTCAAATGCAAGCGGCTTGCCAACACAGCTCGGAGTGGTCAGCCGGAGTTCAACGCACTATTCGATGATTCCAAAGTCTTGGACTCAGACTTGAAGCAGGAGAACACTACATCTTTTCGAGTTCTTGTCTTCTTTCCCTGACATCTTCTCCATCTCAACTGAGTTCTAGAACTTGAGCCACAAAAGATGCCGATTACTGATTAGTTACACGGGGCGTTTGTTTCCACTCTCTTCCTTGCCGTCCGTTGTGCACCGTCATTTGCCTCTATATCTGTAAAGTCCAACGAGATTGAGGGTGATTGACAGCCCAATCAGTATGCCCATGAGGAAAGACAGGACATCGGTTTCTGGGAGGAATCTGTCAATGACAAGAGCGATTGCAAGGCAGATAGCACCTATCGGAATGAGCCATTCATCTTTCAGAATCATTCAGTAATCCTCGTGGAGATGTTCTTTGAAGTATAGATAAGAAGTCGGGTCGCAGCAGTAAGAATCTAGGACAAAGTCTGACATGACCTAGACGCCTCTTTGAGAGTTCGTGTGGTCCTTATATCTCATAGACCAAGTACAGAACTCTGAGGTTGGCCTGACACGTTCCTTAACCTCACAGAGTCCGCCCAGTGCCGTTTCCTGGGAGTACATCACTCTGGTGTCCAAGTTTGTACAACTAACAATGAACGGTCGCAGCAGTGTCAGCCCCAATATCAGGCGATGACAACGTTGCTGAGGTCGAAGTGACGTCGTGCCAACATTCGGGCCCGTGCCACATTTCGTCCATCTCGACCAATCGCAATGCCACGATCCTCGGTCTTGACGGTTACAGATGCGACTCTGTTGCCATCTCGGTGTACGATGATCTTCACATCTTCTACACGTGCAGGAGCCAGTGCGCTCTTGACAAACTCCTCTGCGGTTTCAGCCATCTCCACGACATCAATCGTCCTTCCAAAAGCATCAGCCGCCGCCTTCACATTGGCTCCACCACGACCGATGGCCTTGCCAAGCTGCTTGGCTCTCACAACGAATATGATACGCTCGCCGTCATCGTCTCGAACCACATCGACTGCAGAGGCCCCTGTGATTCTGTCAAATGACGCTATGAGTGCCATGTCCTCCATGGAGAGTCTGACTCGGGCCAAGTGGGCTCGCCTCATGCCATCTTCAAGATCTTGGAGTTACCCGGTTCAATCACAGCAATCGCAGAGACCATGAAGGGTTTTCCCACGACCTCACCCAAGTCCCAAGAGGTTCCTTCGAACTTGAGAATCTTTATTCCTGAGAGTTTTGCGAATGTTTCTATATCATCTTGTTCGTCCCGTGGGCAGTTAGCGGAAACAACTACCAGCTTTGCGGTGCCTGTCTTGATTGCATCAATTGATGACTTGGCACCGATTTTGCATTTGCCGGTACTGACCGCACTTGCGATTGGTTGATTTAGGCTCAATTGTCATGACCTCGTTGTGGTTGTGCGTCTAAAGGAGTTCTGTTTTAACGTTTCCGCAGTGGAGGCGCATCCTATCATCTCTTCCTCTTAGAGGACTTCGGAGTCATGAGAAGGTCAATGGCACCAGTGCCAAGTGGAATCAATTGGCCTAGAATCACATTCTCTGTAATGCCTCTCAGCGGATCTCTTGTTCCAGCAATCCCTGCCCCCAGCAGGTGCTTGATTGTCACCTCGAAGGCGGCTCTGGCTAGAGCGCTGTTCTTCGAACCTGAGATGCCGTGCCTGCCGATCTGTCTTATTGCTCCGTCGGCGGTCATCATGTCAGCAACTAAGATGATGTGACGAACATCAACATCCATCCCCTGTTCATTAAGGACGCTCATGGCCTCCTTGATAATGGCATTTCGCGTGGCCTCGATACCAAGGACTTGGTATATCTCTCTCAGGTTGTTTGTGTAGACCCTGTGTGAGTCGATTCCTTCGATCTCAAGTGCATCTTGAA
The DNA here is from genome assembly GCA_016840795.1 of Candidatus Thorarchaeota archaeon. GTDB lineage: Archaea > Asgardarchaeota > Thorarchaeia > Thorarchaeales > Thorarchaeaceae > SMTZ1-83. Next base: position 6,074 of record JAEORS010000004.1, read on the forward strand.
GATTCGACCCTTCTGTATAGAGAACATATCCATCGCTTTCCTTTCGAATCACCACGTGGGTAACATCATTGATACCCTTCACACGTACCTCGCGTATCTTCTCGCTCAAACGTTGGAGGTCTGAAAGCGTTTCGTTTGCAGGGTAGACGAAGATCACATTGTCGCCTGTTTCTACTTCACCCTTAGCCTTAATCTTCGTCTTGATTGCTTCCGCGACACTCTCTACTGTCAGGTCTTTGTCCTCCATGAGCTCGGGGTCAAGTCTGACATCTATTGCCTGTCTAAGAAGATCAATCGATACATTGCTAGCAACGCTTTCGACCAAGATCATCTCGATTTCTCGAGCAATTCTCTTTGCCTCATTGCGGTCTCCAGCAATCTCATGTGCCAGGTGAATCTTCATCGTGGGAGTACTGGGATTATTCCGTGCATCGACGATCTCGATGAGACGCGGGAGACCCTGCGTCACGCTAAGCTCGGCGACGCCCGCATAGTGGAAAGTCCGCAGAGTCATCTGGGTGCCGGGCTCTCCTATGCTCTGAGCCGCGACTGTGCCGACGGCCTCGCCAGGTTCGACAAGTGACATCTCATAGGATGAGATTACATTGTCACATATCTCGTCGAACTCCTTCTTCGTGAGTTTGTGTTCCCTAATCTTGGTGTCAAGTTCAATCAAGACCTTAGGAGGAAGGCGGCGCTCATCTCGTATCTTGACAAGACGTTGCTCTATATGTTTCTCGATGCTCTCTGTAGTAGATCTTGGCGTCCTTGGCTTGGTCGTCTTCTTCTTTGATGCCGCGGTCTTCGTCTTAGCCTTCTTGGTAGTCTTCTTCGGAGCTGCTTTCTTTGCGGTCTTGGTACTCTTCGACATTTTTCATCTACTCCGCTACTTCACCTTCGATTTGCCTAGGACCTTCTCAATTGCGATGTCTAGGTTCACTGAGCGCCCATGGTCTGACTTGCTTGGGTCGACACCGTCGTCTCCAAAGCGAAATTGTACGATACGACCAGGTGCTGTTCTGACAGTCCCGTCTGTTTCCACTTTCAAGTCTTGTAGTGCGGTCATGAGCCTCCTTTGCATGTAGCCGGAGGTTGAGGTACGAACTGCAGTGTCCACAAGGCCCTCACGACCACCCGCTGCGTGGAACCAGTATTCTATTGGATCAAGGCCGCTCTTGTAGCTGGAAGTCACAAACCCTCTGGCACGAGCTCCCAAATCGCCTCTCTCAAAATGCGGGAGAGTTCTGCCAATGTAGCCTCTGCTAATCCTTTCTCCACGCACGGCCTGTTGTCCGACTACTGCAGCCATCTGTGACAGGTTCAATCTCGATCCTCGTGCGCCTGTCTGAGCCATGATGACCGCTGCATTCTCGAGACCAAGATGTTCACTAGCGACTGCACCAGCGGAGTCTCTAGCCTCGGCCAAGGTGGCCATGATTCGCTGCTCTAGGGTTTCCAAGAGAGTCTGTCCGGGATTGGCGTCTAGCTCTCCTCGTTTGTAGGTTTCAATTAGCTGGTTCACTTTGTGGTCAGCCTCTTCGAGGATGATTCTGATGCGTTGCTCAGCCTCTCTGGGAAGAGTCACATCATCAAGGCCCATCGTGAAGCCCCTATCAGTAATCAGGCGTACAAGAAGTCGTCCAACTGAGTCCATGAAGACACGAGCTGCGGTGGAACCCTCTTCCTTGATTATCCGGTGGAATAGTGAATCTGGTTCACCGGCGCCAAAGGCCTTCTCGTCGACAACTCCAAACTGTAGTTCGCCGTTTCGTATTACGACGTAGGAATCGTAGGGACAGTCTTCTTTGGTGCACACGTTGCACTTCCGACAGACATTTGCCTTGAATGAGATATTGATTCCCTCAGGAATGAACATGCTGAATATCTGTTTCCCAGTCCAAAGCTTCACAGGACTGTGAATTGCAGGAGGTGGAAGATCTCCCGTGAACTGACCTGTGGCTAGGAGCTGATTCACCTGATTCTCGGTATACAGGCTTGACTTTCGAGTCAGCAAGAAGGCGGCAGAGATGTAGTCCTGAAGTGCTCCAATGATTGGACCGCCGTAGCGTGGAGAAAGTATCTGTTCTTGGACCCTCATTAGAACTCGTGCCTCTGCCCGCGCCTCTTCAGACTGTGGCACGTGAAGATTCATCTCATCGCCATCAAAGTCAGCGTTGTAGGGAGGACAAACGTATAGACTCAGCCTAAAGGTCCGGTATGGCATGACTCGTACTTCGTGTGCCATAATCGACATTCTGTGGAGTGATGGCTGACGATTGAACAGTACGATATCACCATCGTCCAGATGTCGTTCTACGATGAAGCCCGGTTCAATAGTGTCTGAGATTATGGAGCGTTCCTTAACGAATCTCAGGTCCACCCTTCGGCCGTCCGTACGAATGAGGTAGTTTGCACCCGGATGTCTATCTGGACCCCGAAAGACTAGCTCCTTCATCTCCTCGATGTTCCATTCAGTGACCCTCTGGGGAATCGTAAGAATCTTGGCAATCTGCTCTGGTACGCCAACCTCGTTCATGCTGAGATTAGGGTCAGGTGAGATGACTGTTCGCGCCGAGAAATCAACACGCTTCCCTGACAGGTTTGAACGAAACCTTCCCTCTTTGCCCTTCAGCCTCTGTGCGAGGGTTCTCAGGGCACGACCAGACCTGTGACGGGCTGGAGGAATACCGCTCACACCGTTGTCAAAGTAGGTTGTGCAATGATACTGAAGTAGCTCCCAGAGGTCTTCCACAATCAGCTGAGGTGCCCCAGCGTCCAAGTTTTCTCTTAGCCGCTGGTTAATACGGATTATGTCAATCGACTTATGCGAAAGGTCATCCTCAGATCGTACTCCTGATTCCAGCGTGATTGATGGACGGACTGTGACCGGAGGAACTGGCAGGACTGTGAGTATGGCCCATTCCAACCTCGCAGCCTCTGCATTGATGCCTAGCAGGCCGTAGTCCTCGTCCGAGACGTTCTCTAGACGGGACCTGATGTCGATGGGAGTTAGACGAACTGAGCCGGCTTCACCAACTTCGTAGATTGAGGTCGGCTTCTCGAGTTTCAGCTTTAGCTGTTCCTCACCGCAGTGTGGACATGTCTTCGCCTTTGCGGCACGCTTGAGAATGTCCTTAGAGAGATTCGCGGTCTTCTGACCAATCTCTGGATATCTCTTGAAGAGTCGGTTGTAGTACTCGATCTCTTCCTCTGTCAGGAGAGTCCTGTTGCATTCCCTGCATATACTTCGAAGAACCTTGTGAATGACTTTGGCATAGCCCTCGTGCATAATGGGCCTCGCAAGCTCGATATGACCGAAGTGGCCAGGACAGTTGCCAACTCTGTTTCCACAGGTTCTGCATCGTTGGCCAGGGTCAATGACCCCCAGCCGTGGATCCATGATTCCCGACTCAATTGGATATCCGTCCTCATCATATGTGTCTGCAACAACTATCTGTGCAACAGACATCTTTCGGATGTCCTCTGGGCTGAGGAGGCCAAACTCAATTGCATCAATCTTCTTGGTTGTCAGTCCGGTAATCATCAGATCATCTCCTTTAGACGAAGCCTAGCAGCTAGGCCCAGTGACATCATCTCTTGTATGAGGAGTTTGAATGCGTATGATACCACAACGCTGCTGATCTTGGCGTTGGTACCACATATCGGGCAGTAGTATTGGTCCTTGTTTCTGTCATACACACCAATGAGGCCACAATCCTCGCAGACTAGCATGTTGCTCTTGTCAGATTCATCTAGGAGCCTGCCTTTCAGCAGGATAGCTGCTCCGTGACCAATCAACACGTCCCGTTCCATCTCTCCAAAGCGGAGACCACCCTCCCGAGCACGGCCTTCGGTTGGCTGACGAGTCAGAATCTGTACGGGGCCCCTAGCTCGGGCATGAATCTTGTCAGCAACCATGTGATGCAGTTTCTGGTAGTAGATCACACCAACAAACACGTTAGCAAGGAGTTTCTCACCAGTGATTCCAGAGTACATGACCTCGCGACCTGTATGTTCGAAACCGTGCTTCTTGAGTGTTTCAAAGAGCTCATCCTCTGTGACTCCACAGAATGGTGATGCATCCTGCTGCTTGCCTTCTACGCACGCGGCCTTTCCAGCAATCATTTCCAGAATCTGGCCAATGGTCATTCGGCTGGGGATTGCATGTGGGTTGATGATTAGGTCTGGAACAACTCCGTGTTCCGTGAAGGGCACGTCTTCCTGTGGGACTAGGTAGCCAAGGACGCCCTTCTGACCATGTCTTGAAGCATATTTATCGCCCAGTTCAGGGATACGAAGGTCCCGGACCTTGACCTTGACAAGGCGGTTGCCATCAATAGTCTCCGTCAGAATAACGCTGTCTACTACACCTGACTCACCATGGCGTACTGCAACTGAAGTTTCACGACGGTTGGGAGATGTTATCTCGAATTCAGAGTACTCCTCAAGGAACCTTGGTGGTGAGGTCCTTCCAATGAGAACATCGCCGCCTTGAACCTCAACCTCAGTTTCTATGACACCATCCTCGCCTAGGTTTCGATATGATTCTGATGCTCTGTATCCCCTAACACTGCGGTCAGGAATCTCGAACTTGTCTTCTTGTCCTCCAGGGTACTTGCGCTCCTCGCTCTCGTAGACTCTTGCGAAAGTGCTTCTTCCAAGACCCCTCTCTATAGAGGCCTTATTCATAATGAGAGCATCTTCAATGTTGTATCCTTCATAGGATAGGATAGCAACGATGAAGTTCTGACCTGCCGGACGTTCCTCGTAGCCTATCGAGTCCATGGCTCGTGTCTTGACAAGTGGGATCTGTGGATAGTGGAAGAAATGTGAGCGTGTATCAGCACGATATCTGAAGTTTGACGCAGGAACTCCTACTGACTGCTTTGCCATTCCAGCCATGTAGACATTACGAGGTGACTGGTTCCTCTCTGGGAAAGGAATGAGTGCCGCAGAGATGCCCAGAATCGTGGAGGGGACTATTTCCATGTGAGTGGAATTGGGTCCAATCTCGATAGGGTACATTGCGATGAGCGTGTTCTCTTCTTCCTCGGCATCAAGGAACTCCACTATCCCATTCCTCATGAGGTCAATGTAGCCCCATTCAGAATCCATAACCATCCGGAGGTGTTCATCAGTCAGTCTGCTCTTCCCGTTCTCAACTACAATTGCTGGGCGTCTTACTCTGCCAGCATCACAGTTGACCTGAACCTCATTTGCGTCCTCGTAGTAGGCAATATTCATTTCTTGGTCAATCTCACCAGCACGACGCTTCTGCCTCATTGTCTTGACCAAGACTTGAGGCGCAGGATGAATTCCAACAAGTCGACCGTTCAAGAAGACATCCGCCCACTTCTTACCCCGCTTTCCACGAATCTTCTCTATTGGCTCGACTTCTGCCTTGAGAAGAGCCTTCTCCACACCAGTTTCCTCAGTACCTACAGAGATGTATGCCATCATGGCGATGTTCTTGACAAGGCCACAGTTGGGGCCTTCAGGGGTCTCGTTCGGGCATATCTTACCCCAATGAGTAGAATGAAGGTCTCGCGCCTCGAAGTGTGGCTGTGAGCGGGAGAGGGGGGAAACTACTCTTCGAAGATGCGAGAGAGATGATATGTAGTTTGTACGATCAAGTAGTTGTGACACTCCAGCCTTGCCGCCAACCCAATTGCCCGTGGCAAGGGCGTGTTTCAGTCTCTGGGTGATGACGTCTGCTCTGACAGCGGTACGGATGTTAGGCTTACGACCCCTTACTGCAGTGCGTTCGAGCTGATACTTGATATCACGAGTGAGGGAGTAGAGTGCGACTCTGAATAGGGACATTAGAAGGTCCCCTGACAGCTTGAGTCTCTTGTTGGCATAGTGGTCCTTGTCGTCTGCCTGTCTCTTTGAGAGGACAAGCTCAAGAAGGCGCTCCACCATCTGTCCAAGATAGTACGCCTTCTGAAGACGGTGCTTATCTTCGGTACCGATGTGAGGTAGTAGATAACGGTCAAGGACCTTCTCGGCACGAGCTAGACGGTATTCCTTGGTCTGACCCACCGCAACTCGCTTACCAATGAAGTCTAGTGCATTGTCCCTTGTTGAGCTGTCCTCGTCCTCTCGAAGCGCATTGATTGGGGCGGACTGCTCAATCGTGACAATCAGTTCGTTTCTAATTTCGTCATCATCAGATATTACATCCACAATCTCACGATCAGACTCTAGGCCCAATGCCTTCAACAGAATAGCTAGGGGTATCTTGCCGGGCACCGAAGGGAATGATACTCGTAGCTCACCAGTTCTCTTTCTCTCTATGGTGACAGGGGCTCGAAAACCGCGGGACGTTGAGAAAACCTTGGCTATGTGTGTGTAGCTCGAGCTCTTGCTGGCTTCTTCGATTAGAATTCTATTGGGCGCCAAATCTTCTTGGGTGACAAGAACACGTTCGGACCCGTTGATTATGAAATACCCACCAGGATCCTTGGGATCCTCACCATGCTTGATGAGCTCCTCATCTGACATGTTGTGAAGAAGGCATTTCTCGCTCCGAAGCATGATAGGCATATCGCCAATGTATATCCTCAGAGTTTCCATACGTGTGGAAATGGATCCCTCCTTTCGCACCGGCGTCATATCTAGGTAGAGCTTGCTTGCATAGGTCAGGTTTCTGATCCTTGCCTCGTTGGGGTATAACGGATGCTCCCTTCCGTCAGCCTCTCTCACTGAGGGCGCCTCAACCGTGATGTCTCCGAGTTCCACATGATACCCCTCGACCTTCGGATTGAGTTTTGCAACGCTATCCACCACTTCCTGAAGCTCCTCCCGAATGAAACGGTTGAACGAGTCCAGATGCTGACCTACTAGGCCATAGTGGTCGAAAAAGGCCTCAATGACTGGCCAGTACTTTCCCGTGTCTTTAGAGTCCGTCGCCATATCACAACACCATGACTATGTGGGACGGGGGAACTACTGCCAGCATACGCTTCCCTAAGCATGAACCCAGAAGTCCGAGCTCACCCATTTGCCGCAATAGCCGCCCCGTGTGTTTTGCTCACGTTTGTAGACACGCTCCACCCCTCCACTGGGAATGTGGCGGGCTCGGCGGGATTTGAACCCGCGGCCCTTCCCCGAAACAAGAGGAGACTCCCTTGTTCTTCAGGTTAAAAGCCTGCTGCGCTACCTAGCTGCGCCACGAGCCCTTACCTGTACAGACCAAACATAACGCGTGATATGTTGTGCTGTTGTTCCAGAGTAAGACTTGTGGACAACATTATGCGTGGTCATACTAGAGCGGGAAGCGGTCTGCCTGAGCTATCCCGACGGGCTTGTGTAGCAATAAAAGCCTTTCCATAAAACGAAAGATAGAGTATCATCTAGACAGGGCTTGGGCGAGCCGTTCTATGTAGTGCCTCCATCTGTAAAAAGGATTCCGCTCGAAATCCCTCTTTATATCAATGAAACCTAATTCCTCATCTGGATGATGTTGGCCGAACTGCTATATGTAGCCCGGCCTAGCATGACCTGTTTCAATGCGCTCGGTATTGACCGATTGCACGAAACTCCCATGTTCCACCCGTCCCCAGCCCGATGTCGCCATCACACTCTGGAGCCACCCAGTGGTTGGCTAAGGCTTTGTCTGAGATCATTGATACGGAGTACCTCCTTCAGACCAGGCTTCCTTGTCCTGTCGAACTCTAGGTATACCACTCCTAGCAACAGGGAGTCTTTCCATGATTCTTGCCACGGCGGGGTCATCATCACCCAGCTCGGTCCTGTCACCAGAACTGAGAAGGCTCAATCGAGCACAGTGAACAGCCGGGGACTCCGCAAGCCTTGGTACACAGTGCTTCAAGGGGAGTGAGGACTTCCCTTCAGGGGTCTCCTTCCGTAGGGCTTTCAGTTGTGTGTCGGATGTTGCTTCAAGCCTTCTAACACACTCACCTAGTCCTCTCATATGATATCGTTGTTTCCAAGTCTTTTGAACTCATACCCTAGCGGAACGGGGGACTCTAACGACATGTTTAATAGAAAACCCATTCTGAGGCAGTCGAACCGGTGCCCCTGTAGTGTAGCTCGGCCAGTGTCACGGATCTCCTGTGACACCCGGAATAGCATTCAAGACTGTCAATCCATTGTGATTGGCACCTTGGAACGGATCTCTTGAGACCCGGGACAGCCATGAATCTCACATGGTTGCGGGAATTCAAATCCCGGCGGGGGCGCCACTTCTTCTTGATCAACAGGCATCTAGAAAGACAGATAGGTCACCAACTTCCAGTTGATTTTGGATCAGGAAGGAGAGATGACTATGAAAGAGATTCCGTATAGTGAAGAGGCAAAAGTCAAGGTAGGTGACATAGAGATTGTCTACGACACCTTCGGAGACCCCTCATCCCCGCCTTTGTTGCTCATCATGGGGTTGGGGTCGCAGATGATTCTCTGGGATGATGCCTTCTGCAAAGCACTGGCCTCCCAGGGGTTCTGGGTTATTCGTTTCGATAATCGAGATGTCGGATTGTCAACTAAGCTTGATGATGCAGGAACACCCGATGCATTCTCGCTAATGCAGGGAAAGACGGTAGAAGTGCCTTACAAACTGCTGGACATGGCGGCTGATGCCTTGGGCCTCCTCGATGCTCTGAAGATTGATTTAGCACATGTCGTGGGTGCTTCAATGGGAGGGATGATTGCCCAGACAATGGCAATCAACTATCCTGAACGAGTCCGTACTCTGACATCCATTATGTCCTCAACAGGGAATCCGGATCTGCCACAGCCAAAGCCAGAGGCGGTTTCCATATTGGTGACTACTCCGCCTTCTGACCGTGACGAGTATATCGACTATCAACTACAGGTATGGCGCACACTCCATGGTCCAAAGTTCCCACCAGATGAGGAGTACGTCCGTGAGCGTTCTGCACGCGCTTACGACCGTAGCTACTATCCTCATGGAACGGGACGGCAATTTGCGGCCATTCTTGCCTCTGGTAGTCGTAGAGATGCGCTGAAGAAGTTGAAGACACCCACTCTTGTTATTCACGGTGATGCGGACCCGCTTGTTCCTGTCGAGGGTGGAAGGGATACAGCCGAGGCCATTTCTGGGTCAGAGCTATTGATCATCGAGGGTATGGGTCATGGTATACCAGTCCAAGTGGCACCCCGTATAATAGAGGCCATAGTCCGTCATGCTGCAAGCCATACTGAACGCTAGCAAAAGAGAGAAGAATGCTCTCTAACAACCGTGCAAGCTCGGGGGAGTACTCTTAAGATATCAGACCGAACACTGGAACGACCGTCACTAGACATCATGTGGGTAAGTGGTGGATGTATGACAGAGTTTCTGGATGCGTGCTATGAGGCAATCAGGAAACAGGAAACCTCCCTATCTGAAACTATAAAGACTGCAGATGATGAAAGCGTACGCTTTCTTCGGGACAAACGACTCGTAGTCTTGACAGGCTGCGGTGACTCCTTTGCGGTAGCAGACTACGGGAAATGGGCGTTCCTCAAATCGGGACTAAACTCGGTTTCGATTTCTCCGCCGGCGATTTCTCAACTCCAGCTAGATGAGGATTGTGTTGTCGTTGCTGTGAGTGCATCTGGAAGAAGTATTGCTACGATTGATGCCCTGAAAGTCGCCAGATCAGTGAATGCAACCACTCTGATGCTTACAGACAACCCTGAGGGCAAGGCCAGTGGATATGCGGACCATGTACTACTGACTCAATCAGGTGTGAACAATCGCAACATTAGCCCCTCATCAGTAACAACGACGGCCATGGTATATCTTCTCAGACTTGCTGTGCAACATCAGGAACAACCCAACAGTGCAATCAGTAGAGACCTTCACCAGTTGGCGCGTGTGGGTAGGAAGGTGGTAGATTGGGCGGAAAAGGTAGGTAAGTCCATCTCAGGGGTTGTGACTCCGAAGAAACCGCTATACACAATCTCTGATGGTCCAAACCATGTGGCTGCACAGATTGGCATGATGAAGTTCAACGAATACTCGCTCGTTCATAGCTTCGCAGCACTCAGAGAAGATTTCCGACATCATCATGTGTTGTCAATCAATGAGGGGGATTCCGCTGTATTAGTTTCTGACACACCTATCAATGATGATGATGGAATATTCTTCCACGTCTTGACTGATAATCTCAAGTTGAGGGTGTATCACTTATACACACCAGCAGATCTGAAGCTTGGGAGTCCCCTTGGACAGACAATAGCCAACTCGATTGCATTTCAGATGGCGGCTTTTCATCATGTTGTCAAGTATGACAGCGAGAAGCCTAACTGGAAAGAACCGAACGCAAATGCGTTCAAGATATACTGATGTGAGGTCACATCATTCCTCGGTATAATCCGCCGTCGATTAGAAGAAGTGCACCGTGTATATAGCTGGCTGCTGGGCTTAATAGAAATGCACAGGTCGCTCCGAACTCGTCGGGTCTGCCCATTCTTCCAAGAGGTATACTTGATTCTACACTTTCTTTGACGGACGTGTCACTGCCAATGAGTTGTTCAACTCGTGCTGTATAGATATAGCCTGGGCACACTGCATTGACGCGGACGCCTTCGGGTCCGATTTCACTGGCAAGAGTGCGCATCATTCCAATTACACCGGGCCGAATAGCGTTTGAGAGAAGCAGATTGTCTATTGGCTCCTTCACTGAGATTGAGGTGTTGTACAGTATTGATGGGGACTCTGACTTCTTCAGCAGGTGTAGCGACTCACGAGTGAGTCTTACTGCACTCATTAGCGTGAGTTCGAAGGCTGCTTCCCAGTCCTTGTCTGATAGACTTGAGAATACACCAGGTGAAGGGCCCCCCGCATTGACAAATAAGCCATCGAGCTTTGGAGTCTTATTCTCAATGAAACTGATTAGGGTCTTGATGTCGTCGTGTCTTGACACGTCGGCGACAACATACTCAGCCCTTTTACCGAGCTTGGATACCGCCTCTCTGAGTGACTCTTCGGTACGACCGCAGATGACTACGTTGGCTTCCTCTTGGACCAAAGCTTCTGCCACACCAAAACCAAGACCTCGAGATGCGGCCGTGACCAGTATTGTCTTGTCCTTCAGACCTAGATCCATGGTTTCCTTTGCACCTGGGGTGACAACTGACAGCTGCTATTTCACTTCTACGGAATCACTTGGCAACACGAGAAACGGGGGTTTCAGTCCGGGCTCCGAGTCTGACTTCAAGGTGTAGAAATGCCGCACTAAGTCGCTGAAAGTCCCGGGATACACTGAATTCTCCAGTTCCTAGGGAGTTCAGCGCCCTCTGAACCTTTGAGGGGGTCAGTCGCTGGTTATCCTTTGAGCTGAATGCAAGTAGAACTCTTGGGTCATCCGGGTCGGGAATACTGTAGACAGATCGACAACGAATTCCCTTGTCTTCAAGCCCGTACTTTATCTTGGCCTCTATTGCCTCCATTTTGACAATCCACCAAGATGTTGTGCCAGTCTGGAGTACAAAAGCACCTGTATTAACTTCGTAATACTCTGTATTGGCGCCATACTGAGGGTTCCAATCTCAAAGCTGTCAGAAAGTTGCGTTGAACCTTCTTCTGATAAGCGCGACTCGATTTGTCGCTCAGCTTGACTGAGGTGTATCAATTGGATACAGAAGGGCTTCGCGGTTTCTTGAAGAAAAGGAATCTTCCGGCTGATAAGGTCGAGGCTTCAATCTCCATAGCAGAGAGATTCGAGAGTTTCATTGAAGGAGGAGAGCGGCCCAATTCTCTCGAGTCTTCGGTTTCCAATGAAGCGAGCGACTTTGTGGAGTTGATGATTAGTGAGGGCATCAACTCCTATGAGAACTTCGTCGCGTTGGCCAGATATGGACTCTTTGTGGAGAACAATGAAATCTACCTGACATTCTTTGGTCTGATAGATGGTGGCAACGTCATTGATGTGTTGCACGAGAAGCTGGGAGAGTCGGTTGGAGAAGAGAAACGTAACCAGGTCTTTAGAGGAATCGACTTGCCCCCTCTTGGCATGGCACCCTCTAAGAAACCAATGGTCACAGTGGCAGTGATGACCCAGATGGAAGCTCAACTTGATTCTGAAACATGTAGAAAGGTCCTTTCAGATGTTGCTCATGGGTTACCGAAGGAGTATTACAAGGAAGAGAGAGAGAGGTTCCTAAGGGCCAAGAACATCGATGAGTATCTAGAAGACAAGAGAAATAGAGCCATCACTAAGCTGGAGAAACATCGGGATGAGGGCACTCTGTTCTTCAATCAAGAGATTACAGATGAGGTCATTGAGTTCGTGAAGAGTCGTCCTGACATATTGACCGGTACCCGTGAGAGTAACAAAATAGTGCACACGAAGATTCCATACATGACAAAGGAATACCTAGTTGAAACAGATGAGAGAATGAAGAGGTATTATGCGTGTCATTGTGCGTGGGCAAGGGAATCCATCAGGACTGGGGAGCCGCAGATTTCACCCACCTTTTGCTACTGTAGCGGAGGCTTCACAAAGCAGCCATGGGAAGTTGCCCTCAATCAGTCTCTAGAAGTAGAGATGGCCAAGTCTGTTCTCAATGGCGACCTAGAATGCAGATTCATAATTCATCTCCCAGAAGACATCGTGAAGAGGGCCGAACTAGAGTAGGCCGTGGACGGCATTGGACTGATTGTCTTGGCTTCTGTCTTGGATAAGTGATATTAGCCCCCAACCTGCTCTGCCAATCTATGCAGTTCGAAAACGTCGTGGCTCGCAACTTCGACGTTGACTTCATCTATCTAGACATCATTCTGACTGCGATTTGGGTTCTTCTGTTGATCAAGTCGAACCATAGGAGAGCCTTGTATGTCGGTGTTTTAGGAATTGTAGTCAACTTCATCATTGACTATGTTGTGTGGTACAGGACAATGGGAGTCAGGGTGATCTATGAGTTACCCCCTTGGCTCTCGCCAGAGGTCTTCTTTGTCTATTTCTCAATCACCTATGGGATGATTCAGTACTCGTACGTAGGAGTGATGTTCACTGAAGGGAGTAACAAGAAGCTCTGGACGCTTCTTCTCTTCACGGGATGGATTTCAATAGGTCTTACCTCTCAGTTGCTCTCTCTCGACGACTCAACAGTCCATGTAGCCCGAATAATGTCAACACAGCGTCTGACAGAGATCTTGGTAGTATTGGCCGAATACTCTCTTCTTGTCTTCCTCATGCAGAGAGGAAAGTTCGAGCTGACTTGGAGAAGGATTGGCTATGTATTCGGTATTGGTGTGCTGGCCTTCTTCGCTATGGAGGTCACACTTCTAGTACCTGGGATTCGTAACATCGACCTAGGCAACCTAGTCTTCAACAGTCTAATTGAGTGGAATATGGGAGCGCCGATAGTCTATCTCTTGCTCGCCTTCTGGAAGGAAAGGAATCGAAGCATCGTAATGGGGGCCGCGAGAACCGCTGAAGCTCGCTGGTAGGTCTATGCTGGGAGAGTCTGGCATTTATAGCCCTGGAATTTCAGCCTATTTCGGCAAGAATGTAGATAAGATGTGACATTGGATGACTCGCTACTATGACAATGACAGTAGACGAGGCTCTGAGGGAGAGAAGGAGCATCAGAGCCTACCTGGGCCGTGAAGTGCCTGAGGACCTGATTAGACAGATGATTGAAGCCGCAACATTTGCACCAAGTGCAAAGAACGGTCAGCAATGGAGATTCACAATCCTGACAGGGGACTCCAAGCTGGAGTTCACGACGTTGTATAGAAGCGAGCTTGGCAAGCTTGACTATGATGTTGGGTCTTCCTATGGCTCGTGTCAGATGATGGAGAGAGTCCCCGTGGTGATAATCGTCTGGAACACAAACGAGAGGGGTTGGACTACGGAGGTTCACAGTGTGGCTGCTGCTATTCAGAACTTGCTTCTGAAGGCTCATTCATTGGGTCTCGGAGCCTGTTGGATTGGTGACATCTTCTATGCGTATGAGGCGATTGTGAAGTACTTTGAGAAGCCTTGGAAGTTGTTGGCTGCGATAACTGTGGGGTGGCCTCGTGTGATTCCAAGAATGAAACCAAGACTATCAGTTGATGAGGTGGCAGAGTTCTTGGATTGACAAGTACTGTCGGAGAATGAAAGCTAAATCCACCCTTTCTTTCTGAAGTAGAAGAGCAAAATAGACCCTGTGAGTAGCATTACGACCAATAGTACAGGATAGCTGTACGGATTTGCCAACTCTGGCATGAACCAGAAGTTCATACCATAGATGCTCGCAAGCAAGGTAAGGGGTATGAAGATGGTTGAAATGACCGTCAAGATCTTCATGACTTCATTTAGCCTGTTGCTAACACTTGAGAGGTATATGTCAAGAATCCCCGTGAGGGAGTCACGATACGTTTCAACGAGATCATTAACCTGAACCACGTGGTCATGGAGGTCTCTTAGATAAACCTGTGTTTGGTTACTTATGAAACTGGACTCTTCACGATTCAGTCTGGAAACTATCTCTCTGAGAGGCCAGACATGTCTCCTAAGCAGGATTGTGTTGCGACGAAGTCTGTATATCTCTTGCAGAGTTTCATTGGTGGGGTCTTTTATGACCTTGTCCTCCAGTGCCTCAATCCTGTCACCGAAGCCCTCCAAGACCAGAAAGTAACGGTCAACGATAAGATCGACAAGAGAGTAAGTGAGATAGTCTGATTCACCCTTCCTGATCCTTCCCAGACCACGAGAGAGCCTGTTCTTGATTGGATCAAACAAGTCTACTTCAGACTCTTGAAGTGAGATCACATATTGATCTCCAGTTAAGATGCTCACTTGCTCTGATAGAAGCTCACCTGCATCACTATCGTAGTCGAATGCTCTTAGAAGAAGATACAGGGAGTCCTTCAGGATCTCCATCTTGGGCCTCTGTTGAGTATGTGTTATGTCCTCGAGAATGAGATCATGAATGTTGAAGTTGGAACCGACTTTCTTGATTAGTTCAAGTTCGTGTAGTCCTTGGACATGAATCCATCTGACGGTCTTCTTGTCCGAGGGCGGTGTACACTCGTTCCAAGAAACGGCCACTCGTTCACGATAATCAACCTCATCGAAATCGATGATTGTGACAGTTGGTTCCTTGGTAAGCCGTGCGCCTGTGTGAACTGGCGTCCCGGGTGGCAGACCTACTGTTCTCCTGTGTCCTTCCATCGTCACTCACGACGTTCACAGTATTATCGAACTCGTAGATATTCCTAATGATAGTGGACTCTGGACAACTCACAGAAGATGGCAATTGCTGCAAGGATGTCACAGAACCAGTCAAGCCTTCATCCAAGAGTGTGATTTCTTAAATCCAAGCTCTTCACAAAGGAAAAGAAGACCAATTGAGCTCATTTTGGATGCAATATGCTCGTCGCTTGCTTGCGTGGCAGTTTCAGACCAAGCTGTTTCAGTCTCGACAACTCATCGGTTGGAGCGTTGGTATCAGGGTCCACTGCTAGGCATGCACCACGAATCATCAGTGTCCTAAGCTGCCCTTTCGCGGTCGGATTGTTTCTCAGATGAGGGGCGTCTAGGACACCCTTCTTAACTGCCCGCACGTACGTCTTGGGTTCGATGAGCGGGTCCTTTGCAGTTTCGTCACCCAGTGAGTGAATCGATGCGATTAACAGCTTGGCCTCTTTCACAAGCTCGTTCTTCCGCGAAGAAATCTCCTTGTCGTCCAGCGGATTCGAGGTTCCAAGAAGGCAGTCATGAATTACTCTTCGTGCGATCTTACAGCTCTGAATGACTTCTTCTGCAGTTGCAACATGGTCTGCTTCACAGAATCCTACTACATGCACAATGTGCGGATTCAGCTGCATTCCTGTATAGACTGAAGCGGCCAGCTGACCCATGCCCATGTCGAGATCGGGGGGATAGGAGAAGAGCCCAGGTCTTACCTGTCTTATGGACAGGAAGTTGTGATCATGCAACGATTCGACCAGTTCAATCTTTGCAAGCATCTTGGCAAGATCCATCTTAGGGGAAGTTCCAAGCGGTGTGTTTAGCATGTATTGTGCGACATAATGCCTAACACCAGCTGCTTTGGCATTGTAGGCTGATAGGTACGCCATAGCGACTGCAATTGTATCATGAGCGCTCCTCAGGCTCCAATGATGGGGCTCATTAATCTCGACTGGAATGTCATGTTTAGTGTGCCATCGGTAGTTTTCTTGGTTCTCGGTGATTGCTTCCTCAAGAGGCCTCTTACTTCGCCCATCAAGCTCACTATACCATAGAAGAGGTGTTGCACACCAGGCGTTGTTTATCGTTTCTTTCAGCAGCTGGGCCCAAGATATCAGGTCTCGTGTGCCGCTGTAGCATCTCAACAGAGGATAGTTGCCTCTTCTTGAGGCCTCAAAGAGCCGCCGCAGTTCCTCGATTTCTCTTAGTGGAACTCCTCCATCGCCCTCTAGACTCTCGTTCATCTCAGCAGGGCGGAAGAATGACTCCTGTGCATTCTGATCTGGGCCGATTGAAATAACATCTAAGACTGATGCCTCTGCTATCTTCGCCACGCCGTTTATTGTTTCTTCGACAGACGGTAGACCGAAATGATGTCTGATGAGTGGCATCGGGCTTCTGATTGCGAGTCGTGTAACAAGGTCTTGGGGGTTCTTCTCCTCTGGCTGCATGTCAGTGCGCCCTCGGAGATACTCCAGCGTATTCTCATCCGTAGAGTAACCAGTGAAGATCTCTTCAAACAGGCGCGTTTCTTCTGCAATGGGTTCGATTTGTGCTGTACAGCCAAGTATCCATCGCTTCGTTTCCAGACCATTCTCGGTTACGGCCCCTTTCAGATTATCAAGAAGTCTTGCAGCGCTTGCCGTAGTGAGTCTGTAGCTAACGCCGACAATATCTGGGTCGTGTTTCTTGACTTGAGCTATCAGCTCATCAATAGGTGTTGCAGGTCCCAAGAAGACAGTGTCGTGGCCTTCTTCTTCAGCAAGGTTCAGAAATCGAAGAACACCTGCTACGTGAACACAGCTTCCAATAGCGGCGCCCAAGATCTTCATGTGTCATCCACCTCCAATCCGTGGATGTCCAACATCTCGTGGAAATCAGGATAGTTGAGAGGCGGCTCTCCCGTTCGAACGTATTCCTTGACTTCATGGGGGCTCATTCCATCAAGAGCCAGGCTCTCTAGATTGCGTCCAGTTCCCCAGAAATCGTGTTCGTATAGTTGGCATGCAATATTGACTATGGCATCTGTAGCCGGAGTTGGTACTCCTATCAGTCTACC
Organism: Candidatus Thorarchaeota archaeon; assembly: GCA_016840795.1. GTDB lineage: Archaea > Asgardarchaeota > Thorarchaeia > Thorarchaeales > Thorarchaeaceae > SMTZ1-83. The sequence goes on from JAEORS010000004.1 coordinate 23,285, forward strand.
AAGACTGGCAATGGGTACGAGCCCTGTGGGAATATCCTCGAGTACGTAGCGGTGTTTCAACGATGAGGGGCTACCAATTTCGTCATAAGCATCAATGCTTCGGATACACTCGCACAAGGTGGTTCCCTTTGCATTATACGTGGTTCTTAACCACTCTAACACAGACACATAGTCTACGGAGAAACCCTTGGCCACGCGGACTCTCTCCGCATCCATCTTCTCTACTAGTCGACCCACTGTCTTGGAAATGGCATCATGATAGTGATTATACCCACCTTGTCTTGACTCAAGAAGACCAGCACATAGGATTGTAGGGGTCGGGTGTAGCATTGCACCAATGTTGTTAAGACTAGTTTCCATGACGTCCTCAGCCAGCTCGAGTGCAAGCGGAAGTCGTTTCAGACTACTCATAAACTGTTGATTGTTGTGGGCTGGAAATGAGCTTGCTCTTACACTGTTCTTAATCTTCGAGATCATGACCGAGTCTTGTGACATGGTCCTTGATACAAAGCTGAAAGTCTGAGCCTCGCCCAGAAGGATATCTTCTGTGTGTTCATTTAATCTCAATATTCTCGCGAACTCAAGTGCACCTCCAGTCCGTCCAGGCATCAGAAGTACAGTCTGCCCCGGCTCAAGGTGTGGGCCCAAAGTTCTGGCAAAGAAAGGGTGGGCTTGCGCAGGTACTGTGATGATGAGAATATCCCGATCTGCAACTGCTGCACCCATGTCATCCGTGACCAGTGGAATATGCGCGTGAGCCTCGATTAGACCATGAATATCAATGCCACTTCTGTCTGAAATCTTCTTGACATTCCTGAAGGTACGATTGTAGACAGAAACATCAACGCCATTTATAGAGAGGTAACTGGCTAGGCCTCTGCCAGCATGTCCTGCACCCAGGACTGCAACCCTGACTGGGTCTGACGTGTACTTCTCCGACTCTCTCCTTGGCATGAGTTTCATGCCCCAGCTCCGACTCGTGAAGCTCGGTTTCATCAGTGTTCTTGATGAACAAATGCACTCCAAGTCGGACCAAGTTGGTCTAGAAGGCTCAAGATACGAAGGTTGTCGATGCAATCTCTCTACGAATTCTCTTCCACAATAAGCTCGCGAGATAGTATTATTAGATTTACGAAATTCGACGATTGCCGAAGCAAATCTCGGGTTGAAGCATGAGAGACAATCGAAACAGCCGAATCTGGATCATAAGAGAAACGGTCTTGCGGTTCACTCAGTCGTCAGACCAAAGTGTTATCCATCTTATTCTGTCTTTTAGCAAATAGAAGGGGTCTATGAGGGTTTTTCTGGGCCTTATAAGGGAAAAGAGGGCACTCTTATAAGGGCTGGCTCTGATTGAGTCGTGTTGAGAGATTGAGTAGGAATCGAGGTCGGTAGTAGCTCCGTGGTTGCTGTGTGAGCAATCATAGTACTGACTGGCCCACAACGAGTTGTACCCAGACCGTGCAATTGCGAAGTTTCCTAAAATCGCGTTAAGCCATGATGGAAGAAGATGAATGCAATGTTAGAAGAAGAGGTCCTAGATATCAAACTGCAAATTCCAAGGCGGAATGATATTGAGAGTAGAATGCCCATGGTTGCCAGAGTGATTGCGGATGGACCCTATGTCAATGAGCTAATCGTAACTGAATCTCCTCATAGTGTTCTAACAGTGAGGAGAGTTTCTAAATGAGCTATAACGTGATTCATGCCTCGCCCTCTGAAGCATGGAATAGGGACTTGCCACCAATCGGCTTCTCGGTCGACAGTTCGGGTACGGCAATGGCTGTTTCCAAGTTCCCTGAACCAAATTACTATCTGAGAATGGCAAGACCACCAAGAGGTGTACTAGAGTTTGTTGTCAAGGCATATAGGAATGTGAAGCATGATCACAACATCCTCAAGAGACTGATTCACGACTTCTGTGAAGAGTCAAGAACTGTTTGCGACATGAGTAGAACCACCACCACGGAAATAGACGGAGTGTCTCGTAGGTCTCGAGAGTTTCTTACAGGGCGAAATCTCTCAAGGAAGAAATGGTTAGCTGCTATAATTCCCTCCCCAGATGGGGGGCCATATGGACTTCTAGTGTTGTTTGGTGCATATGTGGGGCCACATAGAAACGGAAAGAAAGTAGCAATCATGAAACGCCCGGTTCTGAAAGGTCTGAAGGAGAGCTTCCAGTTGACAAATAGCCGCTAGAGCGGATAGGAAGTAGACAGAAATGACGGACACCAAGGGAGGAACTTGTCTAAGTTGTGGAGGAAGCTCATTCACAAAGGACCGAAGTCGTGGAGAGATGATTTGCACATCCTGTGGGCTTGTTGCATCAGATCATATCCTTGACAGAGGACCTGAGTGGAGAGCGTTCACTGCAGAGGATAGGAAAGCACGAGAACGAACCGGAGCACCAATGACACTCAGGATTGCTGACAAGGGGCTGTCGACTACAATTGACTGGCGGAACAAGGATGCCTCAGGCAGACCTATTGGTGGACAACGTCGAGCGTCAATCTATAGGATGCGTAGATGGCATAGAAGAACTAGAGCCCGCGGTTCTAACTATAGGAATCTGATTTCCGCACTGAGTGAGATGGAGAGGCTAGCCTCACAGCTTGCAGTTCCACGAGATACACAGGAAACTGCTGCTTTGATCTATAGGAAAGCTCTGAAGAAGAAACTGGTAAGGGGTAGGAGTATAGATGCCGTTGTGGCCGCTTCGATATACCTTGCCTGCAGGATACATCGAATTCCAAGACGGCTTCATGAGGTTTCAGTCGAGTCGAGAGCCACAAGAAAAGAGGTCGGTCAATCTGTAAGGCTTGTCTTGTCACAAGTAGATGTGAAAGTGCCTGTGGCTTCCGCAAGAGACCTGATACCAAGACTTTCTTCGGACCTTGGTTTCAAGGGTGAAACCGTAAAGCGAGCCACAGAGATAATTGTCAAGGCGAGGAGAAGGGGAATTACAGTAGGCAAGGACCCGGGAGGCATTGCGGGGGCTGCATTGTATATCGCAGGTATTCTCGAGGAAGATAGACGCACTCAGAGAAAGGTAGCAAAAGCAGCGCATGTCACAGAAGTAACCATTCGCAACCGATACAAGGACCTTGTCCGCTCCCTTGGGATATCATTTGGATTAGATCCCACGGCATAGAATCTGTATGAGCTCTCAGGCATTAACATCTGAAGAGAGATGATCTTCAATGACTTCTCCAATTGGTAGGTTCAGTCAATGTCTTGCTAACAGAAGCACAATCGTCTATCTTATGGGATTCTCTCTTGGATTGATTCTATTCCTAGCTCTGTTGTTTCAGAGTCAGTTCGATGTTCAGATCCTTTTTGGCGGCAAAGGGGCACTCTTACTCCTTTCATTATCGGGGGCCGTGATGAAATTCCTAAGTGGATTTGGGGTGATGCTTACATACGCGTACATTTGCAGCATTGTCCTTCGAGGTGCAGCAGAGCAAGTCAAGGGCAGTATAACACGTATTCGATTGCTGAAGATTGCTCTGACAATCCCTATTCTATTTGTCTTGGTCTATGCACTGTATGCTTTCGTCAATGTGTATTTCTATTCGCGGAGTCTTACACTGATTGAGAATCTCACCGCAGTCTATGGGATTTGGTCGCTGATGCTTCTAGTCTACATAATTCCGATAGCCAGAGAGGAGTACAATCCTCAGCCTGTAGGAAGCACCATCGATAACCTAGATGAAAGACTGAAGGGCTGGAAACATGCTCTATGGAGAGGATATCAGCTGCATGTTTGGAAAGACTACGGTCGAGTCTATTCTGAGGAATTCGAAAGATACCAGCAGAAGATGTCTGAGATTCGTGCAATCCTGAGCGGAATTCTTCTCTTGCCCACTGCGTCTGTTCTGATGATTTTGCCACCCGCCGGGATTCTTGCAATCATGCTCTGGCTTAGGATATTCTCATTGGACTATAGACCTCTAGCCAGATATGAGAAGTTGCTTCTGGTTTCCATATTAGTAGTAGTTCTTCTCATCACAACACTTCTGTTCTTAGCTATGGACATCTCAGAGTCAATTGTCTATTTCGGCACTTCTTACTCAATTGGGGTCTTCTCTAGCATAGCCCTGTTTGGGTTTGTGGTCTGGCAGGTCTAGCTGCGTTATTATCAGAGGCCGGGATCAGATTCAATGAGATAGGAGATGAAGTTTACAAGCCGGCTCCTCTGCGAGGCATCAATTGCAGAGATTTCTAGTGTAGGAAGATTGGTCATCGTCTCAATGCGAGAGGCCGGTAGGCGGTCGGGGAGGTCTTGCTTGTTGGCAATGATTGCGAATCTTGTGTTTTGAAATGACTCTCTGAGGAACCTCAATGAGTACTTGACGCCATTTACATCCGCTCTTGTGCTGTCGGTAATGACGAATAGATAACGATTGTAGGGCTCACTATCCCGTAAGAATGAGGACGAGAAGACTTCCAGTTTCGTGGGCTCATAACTAGAAGTCTGTAGCTCCCAGAACGTATAGACCGTGTCCTTGGCGTCGACTAAATAGGTCGTGCCTCGACTCCTAGCACCCCTATCCAATAGACGTACTATTGATGTCTTTCCCACCCCGACCTGGCCGATTAAGGCAATCGCGATTTTTCGTATGTCACTAGTCATATCTCATGAACCTGTACTATCTGATGTTTCTCGAATTCGATTAGATCTGAAGTATTGCAGTTCAGATTCTGAAGAGCCATGAGAGAGTCCAGACAAAGCCCTATCAGACTGTTTGCTCTTCTGCATGCAAGCATCATAGTTGGCTAGTAGCGATGTCTTCTTCGCCGGTTGTCGCGTCTGCTACGTGAGTAGCGCCTATTGCTTCCACTACCATAGCCACCATAACTGTGACCTGAGGGCCCACCATAGGAGTATCCTTCGTAGTGGTGACGGCGTTCGGAACGACCATGATGTTCCTCGGACATATCAACTTCGCTGTTGATTTCCTGTATCTCTTGATCTGTTTCCTGAATCTCACTTTCACGTCCAATCTTCAGACGTAGGTTGCCACGAAATAGTCCAGTGTACGAGTTTTTCAGCTCATACGTCTTGCCAGGTTCTATCTCTGGAATCATATCATTCCATAGGGGTACCGTCACAATGCCCGTTTCGTCTCCAACGACTGCACTCGCTACTCGATTCAGACTTCCATCGCGTCGGGATGTGACTTCACGTGCGTCGGACTTTTCAATCACTTTGAAACTGATGTTGATATTGCTCATTCTGGGTTCAAGTTCTGCTACTTTCACTTCTTTGACTTCTGCTTCAGAATTCATATGAATCACGTCGGTTGCACAAAGAAGCATTCTCATTAGACTGACAAATCAGCACACACAGATCCTATACTATGGGTCAAGAAATGCCATCCTTTGTGTCAACTCTACCTCGCTGATTCTGAGGAGAGCTTATAAATCTCAGGATATCGTTCGGAAAGCCGAAAACGTGTTTATAAGCTCCAATTTGAAACCTTGGGGCTTTATAAGGACAGAGAGTTTTTAAGCAGTTTCACAATATCTTCCGTAATAGACTGATAGAAAGTAGGAAGAATCTGCTTGACAGATCGGACAGAATGATGTCCTGAAACAGCCTCCCACAGAAGTTGGGAGGATCCGAATGGCCTGAATCGACAGAACGGATAATCCTACTTGACCAAGTGATGTCGAGAGTCACTGCACAAGAGGTGACAAAATGAGAAAGGACAAGAAAACAGAATACAGTAAAGAGAAATCAACAGATGATAAAGAGAGACTGAAAGCGCATATCCCACTAAGTCAATGGGATGATATCGAACGGAAAATGGCTATTGTTTCAAGGATGTCAACAGAACCAATTCGGACTCCTTCAGAGAGCGTGAGTTCTTGAATATCATCTCAGATGGTCTCATCACCTCGGTTGACGATCTTGGAGAGGTAATAGATCTCTCTGAACCCGAAGAACAGTTTCTCAGCCAACTGACTAAGATTCACCCAATCCGTGTACCGGAGTATTATCTATCCCTGATTGATGAGAATGATCCAAAAGACCCGATAAGGAAAATGGCAATTCCTACTGACAGTGAGCTTATTGCAGAGGGGTCATATGATACTAGTGGTGAGCTGTCAAACACCGTACTACCTGGGATGCAGCACAAGTATCCGCAGACTGCAGTCATCCTAGCTACGGCCGAATGTGCCATGTACTGTAGGCATTGCTTCAGAAAGAGGTTGGTTGGACTGCCAAGTCAGGAGGTTCTGCGTGATATGGATGCTGCCGTCAGCTACATATCAGATCACAAGGAGATAAACAACGTACTAGTCACTGGCGGCGACCCCTTCACACTGGAAACCTCCCAGATAGAGCAAATCCTTGAAGCGCTTGCAGAGATACCTCACCTGGACTTTGTCAGGTTTGGCACTCGCATTCCAGTTACCTTCCCACAACGGTTACTAGAAGATGATGAGCTGTTACGGGTCCTGCGCGACCACTCCGGAAGATCGAGAAGACTGTTTGTGGTAACACAATACAATCATCCGAGAGAGGTGACAAGAGAGTCGATCGATGCTGTTGACAGGCTGCTGTCCTCTTATGTCACCATAAACAATCAGACTGTCCTTCTCAAGGGAGTAAATGACAATCGAAACACATTGGCAGATCTTCAGAACAAACTTGTGAGTATTGGAGTCAACCCATACTATGTGTTTCAGTGTCGTCCTGTCATGAGGGTGAAGAGGAACTTCCAAGTCCCACTCTATCAGGGATATGGGATTATTGAGGGTGCCAAGAAACTCCTCAATGGACACAGCAAGAGATTCCGGTACATCATATCACACCGCATGGGGAAGATTGAGATTCTTGGGATATTGAACGATAGATTCCTCTTCAAGTATCATCAAGCGAAACTTCGCAGTGACGAAGGCAGGATATTCACACGACCTTTGGACAAAGAGGCGACTTGGTTGGATGACCTACGAGAGTAGGGTTAGGCTCTCAATCGTCTTTGGATTCACAGGAAAGTGGCTGGAAGGATAATCATGGGTAAACGTCTAGGTCACTGGACGTGGGGGCGGACGGGGAGGTTGAAGTCTTCCCCTTAATCTCGCTTGCTATTATTCAACAACAATATTGTCGATGACATCAACGACTCCAAACGTGTTCTCCACGCATTCGAGTGCTGTACGATAGGCGATAGGGCTTGTGACTGTTCCAGCTATTGTCACCTTTCCATCCTTGACTCGAATGTCCATGTCACTAGGCTCGACCCCGTCTGTCTGTTTCATTGCAGAGATGATGTCGTCTGCTATTGCTTCATCCACAACGCTCTTGGTTGGCACTATCTTGAGTGCGTTCTTAATCTCTAGTACTCCGCCAACATCACCGGCAATCTGGGTCGCACGACGCTTCTTCCAATATGCATCAACATACCCGTCAAGCTTCACTATGCCTTTCTTGGCGGATACCTTGATGTCCATCTCATTTATGCTCTGGCTCCAAGATAGCATGTTCTCTATTCTGGACTTGATCTCTGAGTCGGTAGGTTGTCTACTCGAAACCTCCGGAAATCTGACCATTAGTTTGTTGTCAACCTTTACAACGCCTGGTGGTTTCCACGCGCCAAGAAGTGCTGCTTCAGATGCAATGTAAGTCGGTACTGTGCCTCTAAGGACCACTTTTCTGTCATCGACTTCTACTTTGACATCGGATGCATCTATTCGACTGTCCAAATAGAGTAGATCAACGATGCTCTTCTTTATTCTCTCATCATTTTTATTCATTGTTTCATACCTTTAGATTGACATACGTTTGATATGTAATAAGTGTTGTGATAGAGATACGATAGAGATACGACAATGCTTAAGTATATTGTATACGATATAGATACAGATGCGTTTGTGAACGTGACAATAACAGTCAGAGAGAATGAAGAAAATGAATCTGGAAGACATAAGAACAAGACCCGAGAAGGAGCTAATGTATAGAAGAGGAAGAGTCCGCAATTTACCAAGGTTCAAGAAACTTGTACAGAAGTACAACGAGGGTGGCGATCCCTTGAATCTCGACGATGCTGTCAGGTATATGGGGTTGAGTCATCATACAATGAGACAATATGCCAAGCAACTAGGCCTAAGACTGATTGTGTTCACCGACGAAGATGGACAGAGATGGATTGCCTTCAGGAAGGGTTCAGAGAAACCCCCATAATCAACTGGTATACGGCTGTCAAAGTGAAGGCCATCTTGGCAATGACCTTGTTTCTATCAGCGAGAATCTAAGAAATACAATAGACTCATTCTTGGAAGAAGAGAGTGAACATGGTCGAGAAACAACTGGATTGTTGCTTCTGAACCTCTTGCTAGTCCCGTAGTGTACCTGCACTGAGTAGGCCAGTGCAATTGCGATGTTGTCGATTGTCAACAGACCAGACTCAATGATGAAGCAAAATGGATGGTGACGTGATCTATGACCAGTATGGTTTTCGAATGTACTTGTAGGCATTATGAGCAGCTAGTGCCCCTTGGGCTGCGGCAACAGAGGCCAGCTGGTATACCGATATAATGTCTCCAGCTGCAAACACGCCCTCGACACTAGTTCTCATTTCATCATCCACGACGACAAAGTGACCATTCATTTTCAGGCCTAGATGCTCAAACACCTCTGTGTTTGGAACTAGACCCACAGCGACTATTACGCGATCTATTGCCATGTCATATTTCCTACCAGTCTGATTATTGAGAAGGGACACTTCTTCGACTTCTGAATCGCCTCTTATCTCTACAAGTTCAGTATTGTATAGAACCTCGGCCATTCTTCCAGTTAGAATCTTGTCAACCGTTGTTTCTGCCGCCCTGAACTCATCCTTTCTGTGTGCAATCCATATTTCATTGGTCACCTTGTGTGCATCTACAACCGCATCTAGTGCTGTGTCGCCACCGCCCACCACTAGTACTCTCTTGTCACGAAACAACTCAGGTTCCGTCAAGTATGGAAACACGCCGCGATCCTTTCTGGAGAATTCAATCTCGCCAGGTATTCCTAACACGTTCGGACGCATGCCGGTTGCAACAATCACTACTTTCGATTTGTATTCACGTTCAGTAGTGACGATATTCCGATTCTTGGTG
>JAEORS010000289.1:0-2646 GCA_016840795.1 Candidatus Thorarchaeota archaeon
CTCCCAATCATTTGGCAACATCAATGTGCACCCCATTGACTCCCGGCAGAGGGCCTTATTCAAGGCTCAAAGGGACTGCTATTAAACATTCGGCATTGGTACTCCCCTTATAAGGGCGGTCAATCAAGTACAGGTCTGCGCATTCCGAGAGAGTTGTTACCGATCATCTTGATTTGGCAAGCTCCTTTGTCCAAGCCTGCATATCTTTGCGGAGCTTCTGAATGTCTCCGGGACTGATTGGATCTACTCTTCCGTAGGTCTTTAGAATTCGTACCCATCTCTGCATCTTGACGACTAGTTGTGAAGCTCCACCACGCAATTCCAACGTGTTGGCGGCCTCGTTTATCTTCTTCGAGAGGTCGCTGGCGATGACTCCTTCCTTGACTTGGGAATCCAGAGTATCAATAACTGCTTGTAGACTCGATATGGCGCCCTTCTGAGATACGGCGCTCGTGTCTGAGGCAGGGACTATAGGAGCTACTGAAGAAACCTTCTCGACTTTTGCCATGAGTTCGTCCAGTTTCTGACTATTAGCTGCCACAGACATTGAAATCTCGTTACTCGAGTCTTGCAGCTCGGTGATCTTGGACAGGACGTCAATCATTCTATTCAGCATCTGAGTCAGTCGCTCGATGGCCCCGTTGATCTCAGTCAGTTTGGCCCGAACGTAAGTGTCATCGTCGCTCATACTTATCCCTTCTACTAACCCCGGCAAACTGCCTTCAGATGGGTCTGATGAGGAGGTGCCGGGCTATTCTGATTAAGCTTTCTGGTCCATGTTCAAGGATGGAAACATGACATAGAGCAGGTGCATAACCTAATACTATTATACCATGGTCGCTGTGCTTCTAGAATAATGGCGCATGCCGTACTTGGAGGAATGATCTCGTGTACGTTATCAACTACAAAGATCGCGAGGAAACACCTGTGACGATGCCCGGAGCAGAGAAGACAACTGTGCGGTGGCTAGTGGGGAAAAAGACCGGGGCAACCACCTATGCCATGCGCTACTTTCAGATTCAACCTGGTGGCATTGTGCCGGAGCATTCACATCAGGAAGAACACGAGATTTTCGTATTGAGAGGAGAAGCGAAACTCATTGGAGACTGCAATGCCAAGAAGGCCAAGAAGGATGATGTGCTGTTTATACCATCCAACTTACCACACGGCTACGATAACAGAGAGGGCACGGAAACCTTCGCTTTCATATGCGTGATTCCACTTTTGAATCAAGAGTAGTCTTCTGGCTTCCTCTAGGCAAATACTTCTGTAGGAACTCACAATGGCGGTTCTGTGAGACCCATGCAGCTGAGTGAAAAGAGCCTATGGATGTTTGACGTTGACAACACACTAGTGTTCGACGTAGAGAATCCCAAAGTCTTCCCAGATGCGATGAATCTCTGGAATCACCTCAAGTCTTTGGGAAAGACTAACGCCATACTCACAAATGTCGGAAGACTCTCCTCTCGGCAGATCCACAATGTCCTGACCCAAGCAGGGTTTGATAATGTCCTTGAGAGAACCTTTAGTGCCGGTGCCGCCGCTGCAGCGTACGTACACAACAGGTCTCCGGGTGCTAACTGCTTTGTAATTAGCGAGGGTGGGGCCACAGAAGATTTCGTTGCACGTGGCCTCAACGTCACGAAAAACCCACCCATTGATTATGTTGCCGTGGCTGCCGACAGGGGTCTCACATTCCAAGAGCTGAACTTCGCAACCAAGATGGTCAAGGAGGGCGCTGAACTCATTTGCATCAGTGGGAGTTGGGACTATCGCGGAGTCTATTTGGGTATAGAGGACGTCTACATTGGAGAGAGATCCATTGCTGCAGCAATAGAGCATGCTACCGGGGTTAGGGCCGTAGTGGTCGGGAAGCCCCTTCCAGAGATATTCGTAGAGACCGTTAGGATACTGGGTTTCAAGATTGAAGATTCAGTCATGGTTGGCGACAATCTGGATTCGGACATCGCGGGGGGCAACGCAGCTGGAATGACTACGGTTCTGGTTGACCGCGGTCGTGATAACGTCGTTGAGTTTGATTCGAATGAACTAGACAGAAAACCGGATATCTCAGTGAACAGCCTTGATGAGGTCATCTCTTTGATGTAGTCCTCTTCTTGGTAGTCTTCCTTGTGGTCTTCTTCTTTGGTTCTGACCAGTCGTGACCTCGTGGGACGATGCCCTGCGTTTCTTGATGCACCATTGTTGCTACAATCTCGAAGAGGTCTGTCACGTTAGAACCGGTAAGTGCGCTAGTGATTATGTGCGGCGCTTTCAATGACTTGGCATACTGGGCAATGTCCTTCTCTGTGACTCTACGACGCTTGAGATCTCCCTTGTTCGCCACAACTACCACAGGTACTTTCTCGCCAATGCTCTCCCACGCCTCATCAATCCAACGCGGCAAGTGATTGAAAGTACGTTTCCTAGTGATGTCAAACATTAGCACGACACCCGTCGCGCCATCGTAGAAATGCATTCTGAGCTCCTTGAAGATATCCTGTCCAGCCATATCCCATATTACCATCTTGACGTTTGTCTTGCTGCTTCCTCTACCTAGCTCCACCGTTCGACTGTAATGCTGTACTCCTACGGTCTGCTTGTAGTCGTGCTTGAACCATCCATGTGCCCATCTATTCACGGTAC
>JAEORS010000290.1:0-2615 GCA_016840795.1 Candidatus Thorarchaeota archaeon
ATACGAATGGGCGATTGTTCAGTTCAGAAAAGCCCGCGAATTATACATGTTCTCGACAGACGCCAAGAAACGTGTACGGTGTGCTTCAAAGGTGCGTGAATGCTACATAGATTGGGGCAAGGAGCTTGAGTCTGATGGTGACCAACTGGCCAAGAAGGGCCAGACCCGAGAGGCACTTGCCAAGTATCAGGAAGCGGCGGAGAAGTACAGTCAGGCTGATGACAAGAAGAAGCTCGGTAGTCTTGACAAGAAGATCCGAAAAGCGTAGAGCAACCAGTGTGCCTATAGCTCGAATCCAGTAAGTCGGAGGATGTTACCCCTGAAGATTAAGTCGACATCTTCTTCCGAGTAGCAGAGTTGAGGACAGAGTGACTTCACTGCATTGTACTGCTCTTCAAGTATATTGTATCTGAAACCCCGCGGGAAGAAGGAGGAGTCGGTGCCGAAGACTATTCTGCAAGAGCCTCCTGCTTTCAGTGCCTTCTCGAAGACCTTGGTCACCGTGAGATCATATGGAAGGTATTGCATCCAACTGTTGCTACCACTCGAATCAACCACCACGTTGTTGGTCTGATAGAATAGCATCAGTATCTCTCTGAAGAAGCCCGCACCAAAGTGCGCGATCATGAAGTTCAATTCTGGAAAATCCTGCGCAGGCTTCTGAATGTCTAGGGGGTTACCAAAGCGGAGATTCGCTTGAGTACCTATTGTTATCCCGAAATGTAGGATGACAAGCAGTTTCTGCTTCAGTGCCTCTTCGTAGATGGGGTAGACCCTGTTGTCGTAGACTGGAAAGTCCCAGGAACTCGGATAGAGCTTGATTCCTTGGAACTTCTCACGACCCGCTCGCTTGACAACCTCGACTGCATCGTCATTTGCAGGGTTGATATTCGCATAACCCATGAATCTCTTGGGGTGCCGCCTTCGAGTCTCAACGAATTCATCCCAGCTCTCAGGTCCGACCATCATCCCGATAGCGGAGATTCCGTATTTGTCCAGTTCCTGTATCCACAACTCTCCGGTGTCCCAGGGTTCGTCAGGAATCTTGAGCTCTGTCATATCGGTTCTGTAGGCCACGCGTTGCTGAGCTTGCTTCAATCGTTCGGGGTCTGAGAACCACTCCTTGACAGTGCTGTAAGTGATGAAGTGCGCATGCGCATCAATGACTTCGATACTTAGCTTTGAAATGACCACCAAGAGTCCTCCAGCCAATCAGGATAGTAGACTGGGCCATCAAGTGTCACTTATCTCTTTTTCAAATGGCAATGGAGGGTGGATCACACGAACTTGGTTTCTCTGGCCTAGATCCAATCGCCAGTTTCAAGCTTCCTCGGCAGGTAGTCATCTGTGAGATACTCGAAGGAGTGGCTTGCAAATGCCTGTATCTCGGCCTTCTCCTTTAGCTTGAGCATCAGCTGAAGGTCCTTGACCCAGTCTCTGTTGGCCTTCACAAACGGCTCTTTGAGCATGTCCTTGATTCGCTTGATGTCTGCCGGTTCCATTGGAATTCTGACCGACTTAGGGATGTTGTATTCGTCGAGGTCTCTACTGAGAACGCCCAATAGCTTCAGCTCAGGTGTCGCGATGAAGGGTGATTCATAACTGAGTCGCTTACTACCTCGGAGGAACACGGAATAGATGTAGTGTCCGTATGGGTCCGAATCTACTAGGGCAAAAGCAGGAATCTCTAGCTCCTTGACAAGTGCTCTAAGGAACGCCCTTGTTGCTATGTCCCCTGATCCTTTGCCTGTTATCACTATACAAGGCTGGCGATTCCAGTACTTGGCTTCCGCAAGGCGCATCACGGCGGCATCCTTCTCGGACATGATAATGAATTCCGCGTCGCTCTCCAGTATCTCGACCTGATCAAGGAATGGAGTAATGGCCCATCCTCCTGTTCCCATCTTTGTCAGGTCGATTGTGTCCCCACCATCGCGTATGACAACACGGCCCATCGCCGAACCTCTGGCTGACGCGACGACATGTACACTATCACGTGTTGTGTGAAGCATGGAAGCAACATCCTCGATTATCTTGTCGCTTCTCTTCTGTTCACGGAACAGATTCACATCGCTGTAGAACACTTCTCGTTTCGTTGCGTGGAGATTAGACTTGAGGAGGTCATATACAATCTCCATGACCCTGGCCGTCCGAGTGGCGTCAACAACTGAGGCCAGAGAGTGATAGGGTCTGGAAACCGTTCTCATCCCGAGAAGAAGCAGGTCACGCACCTCATCCCAGACAATGTTGTCCCCTGACCGACTAGGTATCTCAAAGGCAGGTCTACCTGTGGTCATCGCCTCGTTGAGCACTTCCTGGGCTACTTCCAACAGACTGGCCTTTGTTTCATCAGATGTCATGCCTACGACTTTCACCGTTTCCTTTAGAGGTGCCACTTCCTCCTCAGGAAGCTCACCTGCTCGCAGGGCTGCTTCACGTGCATCTGCCTCTGCCCACTTCCTCTTCATGGCCTTTGTCAGTTTCTTGACGGAATCTGGAACTGGAAGTCCAGACTTCTTCCTCTTCGGCTTTGGTCTTGTTCGGGTTTCTTCGATTGGAATGACTTCCTTCTTCTTCTTAGCCTTCCTTGGGGTTTTCTTGACAGGCTCTTCCTC
>JAEORS010000056.1:0-9968 GCA_016840795.1 Candidatus Thorarchaeota archaeon
TCAAGCTTCTCAGAAAGCTTGCTATTGATCCATCACTGTCTCAAGCTGAGCTCGCAAAGGAACTAGATGTGACAAGGTCTGCTGTCAATCAGATCTGGCAGAGACTGAGGAAAGAGTGCAATCTGTCAGTTCGCGGTAGTTTCGACTACGGCCAGCTTGGACTTAGGCTTGTGTTCGGCTGGGCAAGTGACAGAGAGGGATCTGACATCCTACCTAAGTTTTCTAGGTGGCTCACATCGAGCCCTCTTACCGTTGTTGTGATGAGGTCCGTTATGTCCTCTATGATGGATACACGCGTATACTTCGAGGCGCTTCTTCCTCAGGGTCAGAGAGGCGTGTGGTTTCTGGATCAGCTAGAGAGGTTCAAGAAGAATCCGTACAACCTTTCCTTGGTATACGGGTTTTCTTCACATATCGCCAATCATCTAAACTTGGGTCTCTTTGATGGGCGCGGCTGGGATATGATTGACGGTTTCAGGTTTGGGGCAACTATCGACTCGGCGAAAGGATATGCTGATGTACTTCCCGATGTGAGAACCTCCAGACAGAGTGATCCAGTGAATGTCAGTCTTGACGATTTCATAGTGGCCTCAATAATCGAACAGGACTTCCATGCTACATCACGACAACTAGAGACGAATCTCTCGGAGCTGGGTGAACCAAAGATGTCGGAGAGGACACTAAGACGCCGTCTTTCTGCCGTCCGCAAGAAGCGCATTGTCCCCTACTTGAGAATCGAGAATATTGGTCTCAGCCAGAGAATAGCTATCAGCTTGGAGGAAGCAAGGGAGCTTGATGATTCAAGTCTCTCTCGGCTTCTCAGAGTACAGGCAACCACGCTTCCGAAGGCAAGAGTCGTACACAATGACAACCTCACCTCCATGATTCTGGACCTTCCCGAATCAGTGAGCTGGTTTGCCATATCACAGGTTCTCTCCGAGTCTGCAGGAGCTACTTCTACGATATGCACATTTATAGCCGATGATTCTCAGATATGGAACGGGCTCGATAGTTTGCTTGAGGTTCTTGTGGAACACACAGGAAAAGACAGTCGCTCTCACCACCTATGATTCCACAGATGGTCCACCAAGGCCCAGGAGATGTAAATCCGAGATTGAACAAGCCTGACAGCGGCTCCCTGCAGATTCGAACCTCCTATGACGAGATGATTCCATCAGTGACAGAGCCGTCTGCTAGGTTCTACATCGATGTCATGAAGATCTTCCTTGCTCTTTACGAGGGTGCCTTGTCATTGGAGGAGGCGGTCAGTGCCGCTGAAACGCTCAAGGAGAACCCTGAGTACGCGAAGAACGCAATCGATCCTACACTGATACCACTTACCGAGGAGTACAAGGACCGGATTCTGTCGAACCTCCAGACATTGAAGAAGTTCAACCTCTTCACCAGAGACTCGGTCAGGTCAGCATTCACCTTCGCCCTCCTGACCCCCGATGCTCCAATCAGCAAGACAGACCTCCAGATACTGAGGATTCTCGAGAAGAATCCATTGACCACCCTCGTAGATGCAGCCGAAGCGATTGGGGCAACTCCAAGGACAATTGCGAGATCCATAGAGCGTCTTGAACGGAATTTCTTTCTTCGAGTCGCTGCCTTTGTTGATATGACATCTTTTGGTGCTCATTCTCACATTCTGTTCTTCACACTAGCCGAAGGCATTGATTGGGAAGAAGTCGAGGAAGGGTTTGCCTTGTATCCATTCACCAAGAATATTCTCAAGACTACAATGACTGATCTTGGCTACGCGTCATTCCTTATTCCGGGTCCTGAGGAGAACCTCTCAATCTTTGCCGACCACGTTAGTGACATCTCCGCCATCCTATTTGATTATTCAAGTCTCCATGTACAGGAGGCGACAGGGGCCAATTCCAATATGTCCCTGCTAAAGGACGGCCAGTGGCAGTTCTCAGATGCAATGCTGAAGATCAAGGAAGATGATGAAGCTCCAGAAAGCGAAGGAGAAATGCGTTTGCTGGAGTGTAGGGGCTGGCAAAGGGGTCTTACGGCAAACGACTTCATCGTCACAGCTGAGTACAGCAAGGCACTTCGCAACCCACCAAGGATTCTTAGAGAGAATCTACGAATGGAGGGTTGGGATTTCGATGGAAAGCAGATTGCACAGTCGGTGCGGAAATCTCACGACCGTGGCTTGATTCTCCCCTTTCTTAGCTACTCTGGAGTGGGACTTCCTACCAACTTCTGTTTCGAGATAATCTGCAACAGAGAATGGCAGGACAGGATTCTGAGAGCAGTCATCCATCTGCCATCGGTCACATACTATTTGTCGGCTAGGGGCATAATTCTGTGGGTTCAGGTGCCGAGTCACCATCAGGTTGAATACTACCGTGCGTTCCGTGCGCTTGAAGACTTCGAAGGAGTTCGTTCCGTACAGCCGATAATGACCATTCTTCTGAAGGGCTCCCGTTCTGAGCTTGATTTCGTCCGATACTGGAGGTTTAGCTCCAGGGGTTGGACCGTTGATCCCGAGCTATTGAATCTTGGAAGCTACTTTCCATATTAGGCAACCGTACTCTCGTAATCAGATGAAGGCTATTGTCTCTTCTTTATCTCTTGGAAGACTTCAGACATCGCTCCTCTCCAGTTACCTGAGAACGGGGGTCCAAGTACTACTTCCGTTAGCCCCATCTTGGCAAGGACTTCGAACCTATCCACCATGTACTCAATCTCCCCACTGATAGAGAACATGTCCGTGATTTCTTGATTCACGAAGGGGCTGCCAGCAGACGGTCCAGACTTTGCCACAGCTTCACGAATCCGTGTTACACGCTGCTTGTCAACATCAAGCAGGTCAATTACCTGCGACGGCATGTCTGCCACAACAAGAGCGACAACTCTCCTTGCAAGTCCTTCGTCGCTTCCTTCGAAGGAAGGGATTGTCGGCAACCATGCCACCTTCTCGATATCTTTCGGACTTCGTCCTGAATCCTCAGCGGCTTTGTTCAGTTTCTTGACTGCATCTTTCAGATAGTCGAAGGGTCCTGATAGTATGACACCATCTGCCACTTGTCCGGTGAGCTTCAACATCTGCGGCCCCCTGACTCCCAAGAAGACCGGAATATCTACGGGCTTCTTCAGACCCACGTCGAAATCCTTCAACTGGATGAGCTCACTCTCAACGGTTACCGTTTCTCCAGCCCATAGTCTACGGAGCACCGAAACCGATCTTCTTAATTCTGAAACCGGTTTCATCAGCGAGATGCCCAGACTCTTGAGGTCCTGAATTCCACCTATTCCCGTTCCGAAGACGAATCTCCCGCCCCCTGTCTGATACAATGTGACAGCCGCTCGTGCGAGTGTCTGGATTGAATGTACTGTGACTGGAATGATGGCTGTTCCGACGCGTGCCTTGGGGGCCTGGACCAAGGTGGCGGCGGTGAGCACAAACACGTCTTGACCCAGATCTATGTCTTCACCTATCCAGATGCCGTCTATACCAAGACGTTCAGCATTGGATGCAATCCATCCTGTGGCCTTTGGTTTCATATTGGTCGTAACGCCGACGCTAGCTCTATACACTTCGAAGCCGCCTCTCTTAGATGGCACCAGTGATGAACCTAATTAATCCGACTAAACCACTCGCACAAGCACATATTTGAGTGACAGACCTTACACGATTTTGAACTGAAATGAAGGTTGCATGGGGAATAACCGGGAGTGGCGACCTTATCGTAGAGGCAGTTGAACTCATGATAGAGCTACAACAGGAGCATGATGTGAGGATTGACGTCTTTGTTTCTAAGGCCGGACGTCAGGTTCTGAACTGGTACAAACTCTGGAGCAAAGTCAATGAGAACCTCAATGTCAAGGTCGAGGTTGATGCTAACGTTCCTTTCATTGCAGGTCCACTCCAAATGGGCAAGTGGGATATTCTCGTAGTGGCCCCTCTCACAGCGAACTCTGCCGCCAAGATTGCCTATGGAATCGAAGATACACTCATCACAAATGCAGTGGCTCAGACCTGCAAAGGCAAGACTCCAGTGGTCCTTCTTCCCGTTGACCAGGTGCCAGGTGAGGTTGAAACAATAGCTCCCAACGGGATGAGATTCAAGATACGAACGCGAAAGGTGGATCTTGAGAATGTTGGCCGACTTCGTGAGATGGAGGGAATCACAGTAGTTGCAACTCTAGATGACATAGCACAGAAGATCAAGTCAATGATCAAGTGACACGAGGGGAGAACATGGGTGAAGGCCTGTACGCAGACGGTTACCGAATGAATCTCGTGAGAAGGGCAATCCTGAGATGGTTTGGAAGACACGGCAGGGAGTTCCTCTGGAGGCATTCAGTGAATCCGTTCCACATTCTGCTGGCAGAGATTTTGCTTCGAAGGACCACCGCAGCAGCTGTCGCCAGAGTCTATCCTGGCTTTGTGAAGCGCTTCAATGAACCCGCAGACTTGGCAAGGGCAAGCCTCCGCAAACTGGAGAAGAGTGTGTCCTCACTTGGACTTCAATCAGTCAGGGCACGGCACTTGCGTGAAACTGCCAAGACAATGATGCTGGAACATGACGGGTCTGTTCCACAAGAAGACTCGGCCCTGCGGAGGCTCCCCGGTGTCGGTAGATATGTTTCTGCAGCTGTCCGGAACTTTGCTTATGGTATTGCTGAACCGATGGTTGATGGCAATGTTGTACATCTCATGAATCGAGTGTTCTCTGCAGGTTTCAATGGTCCTGATGACAAGAGAGCATGGCTGTTCATGGAGAATTTTGGTGGGAGGAACCAAAAGAAGCAACTCTATTGGGGCATTATAGACCTTGTATCAGCAGTGTGTCTGAGAAGAAGTCCGCGCTGTACCCAGTGCCCTCTGAACGAGTACTGTGACTTTTCCCGTTCCGACTCTAGTCCAGATCCGGGATAGATATCTCAATGTTGAACTGCGAGCCACAGGGACATGCTGCAGGGATTTGGAACTTGTCCGGGGTATCTATGCTAATCCTAGCACCCTGTTGAGCGGCACGATCAATCATGGCCTGCATGTTTGTCGTCATATACTTCGCAAAACTCTGGACTAGTTCTGGTATCGATATGTCATTAATCCAATAGACGAAATGACTACAGTCCGAATTCGGACAGCTGCTGAGGATTGCACGCGTTCCATCCCCGCACGACTTACACTTGAGGTCAGTATGGTGATAGTCTGGCGCCGTAGGTGCCGGAAGATCAAGGGCATTGTTCTCGCCACACCTATAGCAGTAGTAATCAAACCGAACCGTATTCGTCATCGTCAGCTCACTCATTTGAAAGACACCCTCACCAAAAAAAGAGTATCTGTGCGCACTCGAGATGACTCTGATACGCATTGGTTTTCTAGGGGCTAATAAGGTAGAATCAACGGGTATCTCTGAGGAAGTGACTGCAAGTGCAGATTGCGACTCCAAGTATGAAGATGATTTCGTTGTTCCTAGTCTTCCTGACAGAGAACTTTGAGGCTAAGAATTGCCCTTGTGATGCTTGCGGCAGCTTGATTCCCCGTTTCAGTAGAACATTCGGTATTGGATCCAGCTGGATTTGTCTGGACTGCATAATACGCCGAATCCACCACGTCTAGTGGTCTGTTTTCTTCGAAAGTCCACTGAGAAACGCTGAGCCTAACAGTGAAAAGTGGGTTATGTGGCCATAGTAGGTGCTAGGTGAAGCCTTTGAAGCGCAGAATCCAACCACATCTGAGAGTAGGCGAAGGTGACGTCGAGAAAGTTGTGCTAATTGCAGGAAATCCGGATAGGATTCCTATCATGGCATCAAAGCTGAAGGAACCTGAGGAAGTGGCGCGCTATAGAGGATTTGTGACATACCGTGCCTATACTCCAAAGGGCATCGCGGTCACAATGTCTGGCACAGGTATTGGGACACCCTCCACACACATCTGTGTCGAAGAACTCTCAAGGCTTGGTCCCGAAGTCATAATCAGAATAGGGTCGTGTGGTGGAATTGAGCCGACAGTGAAGACCGGTGACGTAGTAGTACCGACCGGCGCAATCCGTGATGAACGAACGGGCCTCAACTATGCGCCGATGGAATACCCTGCAGTAGCGTCTCCGAGGTGGGCAATTGCCTTGCATGAAGAGATATCCAAACTCCTGCCGGCTGACAGGGTCCATCAAGGTATTTGTTGGACCAGTGACGTCTACTATGTCAATCCAGACAAGAATCCATTGGACATGTGGACTAGAGCCAGAGTGAAGTGCGTGGAGATGGAGAGTTCATTCCTCTTCGTATTCGCAACAACACGTGGACTTGAGGCCGCATCTATCCTTGCCTGTGATGGAAATCTTCATGGAGCCCAAAAGGTTGAGCAATCTGATGAGTCTGAGGAGTCTGGTGAACAGGATCCATTGTTGAAAGAGGCAGTGGAGAAGGAGATAGAGGCGACAATCAAAGCAATAGACCGATTCTATGGCTGAAGTGGTTTTGCGTTTGTCACATCATGATTTTGCACATGTTTTTAGTGGACCAAGTGGATACTCTTCCTACCATGCAGGAAACTAGGGCCGTGGGAAGCAGCCAACCTGAATCCAATCCGACCATTACCCTTCGGAGCCTCAAGAAAGTAAGCAATCCGCATTCGATACATGGCATCTATCCTTACAGAGGTAAGATGTCCTCCCTCGATGCCGCACACGTAATTTCACAGCTTCCCCACGATGCTGTACTCCTAGACCCCTTCTGTGGAACCGGAACGGTCGTGTATGAGGCGCAAGTGAGAGGCATGCGGGCCATAGGAGTAGACAACAATCCACTTGCTTGCATAATTGCCCGTGGAAAGACTGAACCTCTGATTGTGGAGGAAACGCTGGAGCATCTTGAGCAAGCAATTGCAGCAGCAAAGAATCTGCAATCCCCCTCATTCATGCCTGACGCTCCTGCACAGTATTTCCATCCTACCACCGCAGAGCAAATCATGCGCATGATTGCAGTTTCAGACGACTTCTCATCCTACGAGCTGTCAGTTCTGTATGGATCCATGTGCGTGGCGGCCAGAGCGTGTAACGGCTGGATATGGACCTCCACGTCCATTGGACGGTTAAACAGACCCCTGCGTGCCGTCGACTTCTACAAGACAATGATGCGAAAGGCGAAGAAGCACATCTCCTTTGTGATTGGGGAGCCTCCGGCGGCTATACACCAGCATGACACACGACGCATTACCGAGGTTGTCCCTAAGAATTCGATTGATGTTGTGTATTGTAGCCCTCCATACTTTGATGCGCTAGATTACACTGGCTACTACAGCAAGCTCGTCTTGGAGATAACAGGTGCAGATCGTGCTCGGATACGAGAGGGGTTAATCCAGAGGTACTCAACCTACAAACAGGATGTCAGCATGGCGCTGTCCGCAATAGACAGAGTTGTCAAGAATGATGCTCTAATCATATTCGTTGTTGGGGACCGGATGGTACGCAGAAGACTCGTCAGGGGGGCGGAGTTCTTCACTGAGATCGCTCCTTGGAATGACCCCTACATTGTGGAGAGGTCTTATGCTTGCACGCCCAGTAGAATCTGGGACAAGATCAATAGAACACAAAGAAGGGAACAGGTCATAGTCTGGAACTTGGGAGTCTGAGGATGATGCCATGAAGACAAGACATCTGGTTGTTTTCGGCGACAGCCGCAGGATGGAACGTGTAGGTGATGAATCAGTTCATCTTGTGGTGACCTCGCCGCCGTATTGGCGACTCAAGGACTACGGTCAGAATGGTGGTATTGGACTTGGTTCGGAGTCGTATGAAGAATACATGCACGACATCTGTACTGTCTTCCGAGAGTGTGTGAGGACACTTGTTCCTGATGGGAAGCTAGTTGTGAACATTATGCCGATTCTTCTTACTGGAAAGGACTCCAAATTCAACAGAAGGGTCACTAGGACAGTTCTGACCGACTTGGAGAACTTCATGGCATCACTGGAAAACATGTACTTCCATTCACTATACATTTGGGACAAGAGAAAGGCAGTCCGTTTCAGTTCTTGGGGCTCATATCCATATCCCCCAAACATCCTGTCCTCGTATCCCTATGAGTGGATCATTGTCTTCTCAAAGAGTGGTCGACGCCCTCCAGTGGATTCCTCGATTAAGGAAGCATCCAAGATAAGTCACGAAGAATTCACCAATTGGGCTCAGAATTCAATCTGGGAATTTCAGCCCGCTTCAGCCAAGGCTGAAGGGCATCCGGCACCATTTCCTGAGGAACTCCCTCAAAGATGCATTCGTCTCTATTCCTACGTGGGTGACACGGTCCTCGACCCTTTTGCTGGGAGTGGAACCACGCTTGCGTCGGCAAGAAGGCTTGGTCGTAATTCTATAGGTTATGAGATCAATCCCGAATATGAGGGACTGATTCGTGCTAAACTGGGAATCAAAGAGAACTGGAATAATCAGGCATCGTTCGAGGTGGTTCTCGACGACGCCAAACCTAAATAGAAACACTCTATTCTCCGTAATATTCCGTCAACGCTCGGTTTCAGTTGGAGTCAGAAGAAGGGAGGAATCTTGGAAGGTGTCATACGATGTCATAGTAGTCGGCGCTGGTCCCGCAGGCTCCATTGCCGCACACGATTGTGCGCGTGAAGGACTCAAGACACTTCTCTTAGAGAAGTTCTCATTGCCGAGAAACAAGCCTTGTGGTGGAGCTGTCATGTTCAGAGGACTCCATATGCTCAATGGGCAAGTCCCAAGGAGTCTAGTTGAACAGAGAATCCACGGACTGAGATTCCTGCTATCGAATGGTGATAGTGCTGAGTTCAAGTCGGACAAGATGCTGGGGATTACAGTATTCAGAGATCGCTTTGATGAGTTTCTGGCAAGACGGGCGGCAAGAGCCGGGGCTGAACTCCAAGAGAAGGCACGAGCTGCAGGCGTGTCGCTGAGTCGAGAAGGTGTGGCTGTACAGCTCAGCGACGGGCGAGAGTTCACCTCTCAGTTCGTGATTGGTGCGGATGGTGCTAATTCCACGGTGGCCAAATGCACTGGGCTCAGGCCAGAACGCAAAGACCTGAATCGCATGGGATTGGGGATGGAATCTGATTTCCATGTTGGCGAGGACGGGGTACTAAATGCCACTGGAGGTGACCCGTCCATTCTCTTGCTCGTACCTGTAGAGAATCAAGTATCCTACGGTTGGGTCTTTCCCAAGAAGGAACATTTGTCGGTCGGAATCGCCGGAGTAGCTATACACATGCAACGTCTCCGTCCCATCTTTGACACTTTTGTTGCGAGGATGGAAACTCTGCTGGGTGTAGGACTGAAACCTGCGAAACGCCGAGCACATTTTCTCGGTGCAGATGGCGTGACGAGCAAGAATGTGACTACTCGTGTCATACTTGTCGGTGATGCTGCGGGTTTCGTCGACCCGATGATGGGTGAAGGAATAGCCTATGCAATGAGGTCTGGTATGTACGCGGCCAAAGTGATCACGAATGCCCTGGAGAACAATCGCACAGACGAAGAGTATCTTGAATGGTACCAAAGGTTGTGTTCCAAGGAGTTCAGGGCAAACTTCAGAATGGCCGAATGGGCTGGACTGAGAGGGACCTCTTTCACAGAATTCGTCCTCTCAAGAGCAAGTGGGCACCCTCTAGCATCTGAGATTCTCACTATGCTTGCAAGAGGTGAAATTGGCTACTCGGAAATCCCCCAGACCGTCGTCATGAGCCTTCCAAGGGAGCTACCAAGGCTTCTCCGTCGTGCCGTCGTGTCCAAGGCATTCGGTTCTCCCCGAAAAGGTTCTTAGGCCAATTAGCTACAGGCTCGTAAAGGCCTGTGAAGCGCATGCGGGTGACGTGGCTTGTCCTACTATTACTCTTCACTCCTATAGGAAGCGTGAAGGCCATTCAGACCAGTCATGTCCCTGAGTTTGATGGAGCAAACGCCATGCTGTATCTGACTCAGCAGTGCCAGTTTGGACCTCGGCCTCAAGGATCCGATAATCTG
>JAEORS010000057.1:0-9855 GCA_016840795.1 Candidatus Thorarchaeota archaeon
GTTTCTTGGATTGTGAAGTAGCCGATTATTCCGCTAAACGCACAAGCTGCACTAGCAAGCATCAGGATGAGCATCGCTTCGAATCCGAACTGGAGTAGGATTATGCCCAGTCCGTATCCTCCCGCCAGACCCACCAAAGTAGAAAGATCGTAATACCCCATTAGCCGGGCACGGTTTCCCGTACCAGAAGCATCCGCAATCATTGAAAGTGTGGTCGTGACCTTGGAAGCCGCACCTAATCCGAATAGAGCAGAAAGTGGTAGGAGAAACGCAGCGGCGGGAGCAATTGAGAAGAGCAATGCGGCTGCGGAAGTCACGAACAGGCTACCTATCAGAATCGGCCTTCTACCAATCTTGTCACTGTAGGATCCGAAGAAAGACACTGTAGCAAGCTCTGTGATAGGATAAACTATGAGTACAGCTGCAACCTCCCATTCGCTTAGACCGCCCAGATACGAGTGACTCTGAATCACTGCAATCGTCACATAGAACGATGCCCGCATTATCAGTGTAACAAGATACAATGCTATCAAAGTGAGTCGGTGTTCTGAAGCTCGCAGTCCCATTTCTTGTATCTCCCATGCTTGGCGAATAGCCCACGATATCACCGTTATAAGCTAGCTAGTTGTGTACATCCCATTCTGGTGACCGTACAATACTCGTAATCACGGCAGGTTTAAATCGATAGAGACGACCCGGCACCGAGAAGTGACTTAGGATGAATTGGCTGGCCAAAATAGTAAACGGTAATGCCGACGAGTTCTCTCACGCCAAACTCGTGAAGTACGGCATTGGGACGCACCCAGGTCCTCGCGCGAAGGTCAAACTAAGCAAGAATTCAATCACCTTCAAGGCAGACTTGGACTACGAGAAGCTCTTCATCCGCGCATACCTGAAAGGTGCTCCTGAGGGTGCCCATAAGGTCAGAGGCGTCATCAGAACATACGCTGACCGCTCAGAAGAGTTCAGTTCTCTTATGATGCCTCTAATCTGGAAGAGATCTAAGGGTAAGACCGCGAGCATCTTCAACGCCAAAGTAGATGATCCAGTGCCACTGGATGACATCAAGGCTGTTGTGGACACCGATGACCCAACAACATTCTTCCTTCTGTCACTGAGCCCAAGGGACGGCACAAAGCCATGGAAGGTGACAACCAAGACATCCTTCCCGAAGAGCGGCCCTAAAGAGGATGATGACGAGGGAACGCAGAAAGACCCGACTTTCACCAAGGGTAGCCTAGGCAACACTGCCGAAGTCTTTGACTACACGATGCAAGAATTGCTGCCCGATTTGAAGGACAAGGTGGGCCCAAAGACCAAGAACATCCTAATCCAGAACACAATCGTCATAGAGGACATTGTGCCCCCCGACGACCCTGGCCTCTCATTCTCTGAGAAGAGGAAGCTGGCCAAGAAACGTGGACGTATAGTGAGGAATGTAACCATTGATGACAATGAGTATGATGGGGAGTACGAGTTCTTGGTGTGAGGCGACAACCGTGACCCTTATATTGGTGGCACCATGGGCGGTGGCGAGCGACCGAAGTGAGAGGTTTCCGTAATGATGCAGCTTCCTGATTCATTCATGCTTTCGATCTCCATCTTGTTCTTCTTCCTAGGCCTCTTTTCATTTGGCTGGCTGGTCGTCCACATCGAGCATAGCAGGCATCGTTCATTGGCGAGAACGGCAATGGCTATCGTATTGGGTGCAATTCTCATTGGCTTCGGACTCCACTTCTTCCTGCTCTCACTAGGCCTCTAGCTGTATGCTCCTATCCCCAATCTGTCCAACCTCGTAGTGTCATCAAGATTAGTGCGCACAACAATTATTTGGCGACACTCTGAGCATCTTCTGAAAAGGCTACTCGACTACATGCACGTCGACTAATTGAGGAGTTTGCTGTTGATCAAAGACCCTGACCTAGAGAAACTGACCGTTGCGAGCCGGCAGAAGCTTGTCCAAGAGTTCGCGGACACCTTTGCAGATTTGAGTGAGCGGGCCCGACGTGCACCAACTTCAGAGGTAGAAAGGATTGCAGAGAAGTACTCTTGCTCCTTCCAGATTGCTTCGATAGCCTATCTAATCGAGCTTGACGGGATTATGAGCGCAAGAGAAGCTATTGTGCTCCTATCACAGGAGCTTGAACGTCTATCTCTGATTGGAGACCCGGTACCAGACTTGCCGGGGAATGTCATGGAGTTTGCACTTCGAGAAGGGAAATGGATTCAGTATCTGTACGGCAAGTTTGTCAGAGACCTCGAATTCAAGATTCGGGAAGTTGCCAACCTAGAGAGTTCTCTTGACGATGAATCACCCCCCATTGAGAAGGCGGTATCTGTCTTGGCTTCAAGGATCAAGCTCGCCCAGGCCTTTATTGCCCCGCTCGTTGAGGCCTGGATGGAGGAACATCCGAAGTCGACAAGCGATGATGTCCTGGCCTCCTTTGGTCCTGTCATAACAGGATGGAAACTCAGCACATTACGCGGCAGGCTAAATCAACTGAAGAGGAGGAACCAGGCTTTTCTGAGGATGCTCGGGTCTGTCTTCACAGAGGCATCAGATTCGGCAACTGCAGACCTGTCAGCAAAACGGCTTGTGGTTCTGATAGATACTCTTGATGAGTCATTGGACAAGCTGTCCGTGGAAGCAACGGCTCATCTTCTGGTTCATATAACTCCACGGCCGTCAGGAAGGGGTGACCGGTCAGCCTATGTGGCAGTGAGCGCCGCATCCACACGAGGTGACAAGACTGAGCCCGACCTAGCATCGCCATTCGACTTCCTTGAGCGAGACGTACAACTGGCGAAGCGAAGACCGGAAGAGGAGCGGCGTGACTATCTCAGTGAGAAGATTGGAAGAGTCATTCGGTTCCTCAAGTACCAAGGAAACAGTGTCTTCGACGGAGTTGAACGATGTGTCAGAGAGCTTGAGGAGCGATTCAAGGTGCAGGACATCACGGGCGAGGAAGAAATGGAACAGTATCGCGCAGAACTCGGTGGCTTGACCATGGATGAGCAAGAAGGTAAAGCCACAGAGATTGTGCTCGAATTCATCCACAAGCAGGTTATGGGGGGCACACCATGAGCAACGGAGCGCTTTACTGGGTTCTTGAAGTCGAGGCATATGACTTTGATGTCGGTGTGCTAAAAGGTACTGATGTGACCGGCAAGGCATTGATGATATCGCGTCAACTCTGGTCGGTTATCCGAGAGGACAAGGTAGTATCGATACTTGTCGGGCCGGGCATATTCAAGGGAACTGCGACAAGTGGGAGCCGGCGAGTTGATGTAGTTGAGCATCTCGGCGCATTGCTGTTTGACCCCTCCCAACTCAGAATGGATGAGCCACTGCCGCTCGTTGACATCATCAACCCAGAAGTCATCGACCCGCTCGGCACAAGGAAGCAAGAAGAGATTGTTACAATCATAAGAAAGCTGGTGGTTGAGAAAGGGAATATACTGGCGGCAAACCCGTTGGCGAAGGTGACACAGGATGCAAACGTACCTCGAACAGCGCATTATGATGAGATGATAAGACGCATCAACGTATCCCACATCTCAGGCAAGCAGAGAGCGCAGTTCATTCTTGCCGGGACAAACGGGCCTATGTATCGACCATTCGTTAAGAGTTACGAGAAGAGGGGGTACTTGCAGCCCGACCGATTGAAGGTGATGGCGACTCCGTTCCTCAAATTCACCAGTTTTGTAGACATTGAAATAATGTCTGACTGGAGGATTGTAGAGAAAGCTGGCATAGAGACCAAGACGGGGATTGAAGCGATCAGAGACGAGTATGAAGCCACCTTGGCAATAGTTGAGGAGAACACCGACGCGTTCATTTTCGAGCTTTGAAGATACCGAAAGAGTCTTTGGAGCCGCAACTAGCTCATGCCATGAGGCCCTCTAGTTGGATGTAGCTGACGCAGATATTCAGAAGACACTAGCAAAGCCGTATACCCTCGTGCTCAGAAGTGGTCGACAGGAGATGACCACAAGGGTGGAAGTCTTCTCTGACGTTCTTCTTGACAGACAGAGGGCCAAGCTATCTGGCCTAGTAGAATATGGCTACAGAAGAGATGGTCTTCTTGAGATCAAGCGCTTCTGGTTCGTGAAGTTCAACAAACCAATATTCTACCAGCCGAAAGAGGCACATGGGATTCTGAGAGAAGCTAGGAACATCATAATCCCACGTTCTCAGAAGCCTGAGTTCCATAAGGATCTCAAAGACCTCCTCCGCAGGCTTCAGACTGAAACACCAAGAGCTGTGCCCACCTGTGAAAGCTGCATGAGGGACAATCGGCTAACCGTCTTGACCAGGAAGAATGCAATCCGTGTATCTGACATTGAGGCCTCTTGTATCACCTGTGCACGAGGGGATCTTCGGACTGATTTGAAGAGTATGGGGGTAAACCTGTCCCGGCGAATGGTTCATCATCTTGAAAGGCAGCTGGCAAGTGTCAAGTCTGTACCAAAGCTGCTGGGTCTTCTCAGGCCTGGCTTTGACCCAGCAAGCCAGACTGACCTTACCCTCTATGATACCGTGGATATAGGGAGTCTGGGCAAAGGCCAGAGGATAGACACTCTGGACCTGCCTGAGGAGATGAAGGAGTTGCTCCAGGAGGAGGGTCTGGAACGACTTCTTCCGGTTCAGGAGATGGTGATTGACGCCGGGCTCCAGAAAGGTGCAAACCTCTTGGTTGTGTCCTCTACCTCTTCTGGGAAGACTCTGTTGGCTGAGATTGCCGGAGTCCCGCGTGCCATGAATGGGCGGAAGATGATCTATCTCGCTCCGCTAGTGGCTCTAACCAACGAGAAGTACGAGCTGTTCAGAGGACGATACAAGAGGCTGGGTCTACGAGTCGGCATTCGGGTTGGAATGTCGAGACTGGATGTGGGCAGAGAGGCCAAGGTGATAGTCGATACAGATGTCTCGAAGTCAGATATTGTGTGTGCTACCTACGAAGCTTTGGATTTCCTGTTCCGATTCGGTGAGTCTTCGAAGCTAGGAGAAATCGGCACTGTCATTGTTGATGAGATTCAGATGCTTGGTGACCCCGATCGAGGACCAGAACTTGACGGTCTTCTCTCGAGGATCAG
Source organism: Candidatus Thorarchaeota archaeon (assembly GCA_016840795.1). Lineage (GTDB taxonomy): Archaea > Asgardarchaeota > Thorarchaeia > Thorarchaeales > Thorarchaeaceae > SMTZ1-83. Next base: position 5,098 of record JAEORS010000057.1, read on the forward strand.
GATCCATGCGCCAAAAGCTCAGATCTTGGGCCTATCAGCCACGGTCGGTTCTCCTGATTCGTTGGCAAAGGAACTTGGATTCAAGCTGGTGAACTACACAGGTCGACCCGTGCCTCTTGAGAGGCATCTTGTATTTGCTAGGAGTGACGAAGACAAGCGCCGCATGATCCAACGACTTGTTCAGAGTGAGTTCAGACGCAAGAGCAGCACAGGAAGCAAGGGTCAATCGATTATCTTCACGTTCTCAAGACGGCGCGCCCACTCAATCAGTGACTGGCTTCGCGAGCATGGCGTGTCAAGTTCTGTGTACCACGGGGGTCTTTCCTATGCACAGAGAAGAAGAATTGAAAGATCCTTCTCCAAACAGAGGTATGCATGCGTCGTTACAACAGCCGCTCTGGGGGCAGGCGTGGACCTCCCTGCATCTCAAGTTCTCTTTGAGTCATTAGCAATGGGTGCCAATTGGCTTTCGACTGCCGAGTTCGAGCAAATGCTAGGGCGCGCTGGGCGTCTTGGAAAACACGACATAGGGAAGGTCTACCTTATTGTGCAGCCGGAGAAGAAGTATCATGCAGGCCAAGACAAGTATGAGGATCAAGTAGCTGCTGACCTCCTTTCCGGTGACATCGAGAATGTCGAGCCGTTCTCAGATACCGAGACATCTGCAGAGCAGATTCTTGCAACAATATGCTCCACCGGCCTGGTGGACCTGAAGGACATTGCACGTACCTATCTCAGAATGCTCTCTTCATCAGTCGTACCCTCGGATGCTCTCAAGCACCTTGTACGAAAGCACATGATCCGCGTACGATCTGGCGGTGCTCATCCAACAGAACTGGGCAAAGCGACTTCACTCTCATTTCTAACTCCGACAGAGGGTTTCGAAGTACAGAAGATGGCAGGGACTCATGACATCTTCGATATCGCAATCTCCCTGGAACCATTCCAGAACGTCTACCTCACAAACAAGCTGCAGGCTGAGGTCAATTCTGCCTTCAGGACGCACATGCCTACAAGACTTTTCTCCGGAATCTTCTCTGATGTCACAAGTCTAAGAGGAAGCAGTGGGGCGGCAGGGCGACTTCCGAACTGGGTCTTCGAGGTCTTCTCGAAATGGATCAAGGACTTCTTCAGCTGTGGTTGCCAAGAATATCCTGAATGCAACCACGGCCAGATCCGTTTTGGACGTTGGATTGTTGATTGCAGGAAAGAGGGTTACAATCCGTCTGGAATTGCCAGGCGGCTCAAGAATGAGTACGAGCTTTGGGTTTATCCCGGAGACATATTCTCTTGGCTGGATACGCTGATTCATAATCTGAAGGCCGTCCAGCGAATTGCCGATGTAGCCGGCGAAACAGATGTCAATGTTGAAATCGAGGAGCAGATTGCGAGAATCGAGCGTCCCTTGGCTCAAGAGGGCCAGAAGCAAAACGTCTAGCTCTTTGGCTCCCGCCTTTCAATCTCGAATAGAACTCGGATGTTCTCAATGTCGTTCGGGTCCATAGAATCGATATTCAGGTCAAGCCAGTTATGAAGGTCTCTCCTTATTGTTTCCTTTTGGGAAAGGTTCTCAGGTAGTTTTAGGGGGGTCTCAGAGGCGAGCTTGAAATGTGTACAGCCGCATTCACAGGCTCCGTCAAGGACCATGTCGATGTCTGCAGATGTCATTCCGCAGTTCCTACATTGGAAAATCATTTTGGACTCCCGGACCTGAACACACAGTTAGTCTATGAGGCTTGGTACTTTCCACGTATTACATACGTGGTCAATACGCCATTATGAGAGTGACACAGCAGAATGCGAGGGACTAGACTTATCTATCCTGAATACCCGCCGGTGCCAAGGGACGTGGAATGAATGGCGAAACCTTGCGCAATATGCCGCGCAAACTCGAAAATTCGCTGTGATAAATGCAGGAACGAGTTCTGTCATGACCACGCCATCAAGTGCCAGTCCTGTGGTACTATCACATGTATCCGAGATTTGAGTCATCGGCGCATCTGTCCAACGTGCAGCAACACAATGGATATCTGTCCTGAGTGCCTAATCAATGGCAAGATAGTCCGAACAATCTCTGGTGCCTTTTGTCCAGAGTGTGGCTGGAGTGCCTAGGCCAAGATTAGCAGGTATAGAAGGAGTAGAATGATGGCTATTGCCCCTGCTACATACCAGCCTCTTCTGCCAAATCCCCAAACGATGGGGATTGGTCCAATAAACAAGACGCCTTTGCTCTCGCGCTTAACCTGCTGGTCACCAGAGGATGTCTCAGAACATAGCACAATTCCCACTATAATCAGAAAAAGACCGGCTATTACCACAAGGAGCCCGAGGAGTTGAAGTTGTTCAATCGCTTGGAGCATATGTGAGGTTCCTTCTATTCTAGCTGTGGTTCCGCTACTCGTTTCGCGTCCGTGTATCCAATCGACTACTGGGTAGGTCGAAGACCATTCTTTCATATCCTCCCACGTCATCCTCTTCGTAGGCCCAGAGCGTCACTAAGTCGCCATAGATCTCGTACTCAAGTTGTGTATCAATCTCGACGATTTCTGTCCCGACTGGAAATCTCCATATGATTTCGAAGTCATAGGGTGCGGTTTCTTCTTCCAGCCATGTTTCTATCTTATTCCTTTCTTTCTCAAACTCTGTCCCGAAATCAATAAGGTATACAATCGCCACGACCTCTGTACCTCCTTTGAGGAATATATCCGTGTAATCGACTTGAGATCCCACGCGTCTACCATTGATCTCCACTCGCTCCCGGTCAAGAAATGTCTGCATGTTAACAGACAACTTCTCTGCTTCTTTTCTGAGCAACTCATCATCACGTATTATTCGACGATAGTAGCCCTCTGGATCCAGATATTCGAAAGATAGCCGTTCGTGAACTTCACCGGAATGCGACACTGAGAAGAACGAATCCGCATGGACCGGCTCTACCATGTCCGACATATACTTCTCCATCACCAACACCTATTCTAGTGGAACTGCGCTGAAACCTTCTTTAGACAGATGCCCCGAGAACTCTGCGGCGTTCCCCGTGAAGCAATAGATGACCCTGGGGGAAACCTTCTTGGCAAACTTAAGCAGACCCCAGAAATCCGAATGAGCGCTGAGTGGAAAGCCAGTCCTGCTGGAATCCCCAAGGGTCCAACCAGAAAGCACGAAGTGCTCCAGCCTTCCTAGGACATCGCTGGCGGTTCTCGAATCCAGATGGGCACGAATGTTCTTGCGTGTGTGATGAAACGAGGAGCTAACAACCGCGCACCCAGCCTTGAGTTGAGTCCTCGCTTTTTCCGATCTGAGCGAAGCCGCCCTAAGGTCACTTCCGTACCTGTTGTACACCTTGCAGACTTCGTTGATCATGTGGTTTCCGGAAACAACATTGAATCCTCCCCATTGAAGGAGGGCAATTGCCTCTTGGGCCTTGCCAAGCGAATAAGCCTGGAAGACAGGAATTCGTCCGGCCTCTATCGTTTCTTCGGTTGTGGCCAGTATTTGATGATAGATTTCCTGACGCTTGGGGAATACCCACTGAGGTGTTCCATAGGTGGCCTCAGTGATCAGTACATCTGCCGCTTTGGGTTTTGCCGCAAAATGCACCATACTGTCAACGACATTGAAGTCGCCAGTGTAGAGCACGGAGAGGCCCTCATCGAACTCCAAATGGTACATGCTTGAGCCCACTACATGACCTGCGTTGAGTGACGTTATGACGACACCAAGCTGTCCTGTCCGTTCGTTGTGCTCTAGCGTTTCGAATCTGGTTCGCAGCTTGTGGCCTCGTGCGAGTAGTGCTTCTCTTGTCGCTTGCGTGGCTATGACACGGTGCGCATTCTCAATGCCCTTTAGGTGGTCTGCATGCGCATGCGTCAAGAGTGTGGTTTCACCTCTTACTCCGGTGTCAAGAGCGAGACGTACATGACCGTAGTCAAGGATAAACCCATCTGACTGCTTTCGAAGCTTCAGCGTGGACATTGGATGACCTTTTCGGCCCTTGGGATGCTGTCACAAAAGGCTTTCCCAGCAGGACTGTTTCACTGCCTCTACAGCTTCTTCCGCATTAGGGTTGCTTCTCTCGTTTCCAATTGACCGCCGACAAGCTTCGCTAGCTCGTTCATGATGCCCAGTTGTCCAAGTCCAACAAGAGGTAATTCAATTGATACTGGATTCAGTGGGATTACTTGGGCGGCAATCTCCCGAGCAACTGAACTATCGTCTATCACATCCGAGGCCGCCAGAAGAGGCCAGACTAGAGCGCGGTCTTGAGGACAATCAATGCCTATTGCGAGGATTGTGTTTGCGTCAGTTGTCCAAGTCTTTAGAGCCCCTCTCTCTGCTGCGACTTCCAATGCGAGGGTCACTTGTGAGCAATCTAACTTGGATAGTTTAGTCTGCTTCCAGAAGAGGTCCATAGCACCCTTTCGATTTGGAGTTACATCCTCTGGCAACGCATTTGGAATACTGATCTCTGTACAGGTGTCTATTGAACACCTGTAGATCTTGGCTATCTCATGAAATCCAAGAGCTTCAAGCGTGTTTCTGAAAGAACTGGCAATCCCGGTTGCCATCGGGTACAGAAGATACTCCTCGAAGTCATCGGAGTTCAGTAGCACATCCACCTCTCGGATTACAACCGTACGAAAGAATGGTAGCGACGACTTCAATAGTTGAAGCTCAGCACCGTTCCTATGATCAGGATTCAACACCACATCCACAAGTGCCACTGCATACCTTGCTCTGTCTCGGTAGATTGCCGTT
>JAEORS010000058.1:0-9829 GCA_016840795.1 Candidatus Thorarchaeota archaeon
GGGGGGAACAAGAAGCTCGAAGAACTCGACCTTCGGACTCTCATCTAACTCGTAAGATGCGGTCCAAAGACAGTCATTCCCAACTAGGTCAAGTCTGAATCCCTTACTTAGAAGCCTCTCAAGATAATCCAGATGCTTCTTCACACCCCACAGGAGCGTGTCCACGTATTCTCTAGGATAAGGCCTCATACCGAATGCATCACAGTCAGGAAGAGAGAGCTCAACCTCGATTGAGTCGGGAGCAGAAGACTTGCGGATGACGAGAACTCGTACCCAGCTTGTCTTGCATAGTGTTAGAATCAGCTCTCCTTCCGGATTGAGTACTGATGAGACCAAGTCGTTCCTAGACATTTCGTTGTACTTCTCTACTAGGTTCAATCCGGTCAATGCGTTCATACTTGAGATTGGTCTTTCTGGGCCTATCTATTCACGGAAACCTAGAGGTACTGAAGGAAACCGTCTGTAGCCAGAAGAAGTGCAGAAGACGCACCTTGGGGTTTAGAAGTGGCTCGCTACTTGGGGATTCGATTTGACTAGGGCTGAAGCTCAATGCCGGCCACCAAATCTTCCAGACTCCTACGCGTAGGTGCGGGGAAGAGCTTACCTGGGAAGAAGAGGTGGGTCATCACCTGCTTCACGCCGGGAACCTTCTTCAGTTCTCGCAGGATTCTTTCTACATCCCTTATGTGTTCAACTACAAAGAGACTCATTGCTAGGGGAGAAACCGCTGAAGGAAGAGAGAACCAATATTCTACCTGGTATCTCTCTTTCAGAAGTAGATCAAGTGCCTCTCTGTCTGTATCGACTGGGTTCCACGTTATTCTAGCAAGGAAAGCCAAGTTTGCCCCTACGTTTAGGTTCCGAATGATCTTGAAGTCAATTGCCTCTCCTTCTTGAAGTTCTTGGAGTATCTTTCGAACCCTCCTTGCGGTCAATCCTGTGCGCGAAGCAATCTTAGGAGTGGACATCTTGGCATCCTCTACAAGGCAGGCCAGCACCCGCAAATCGAGATTCGAGAGTTCGATCTTTCTGCCCTTTGCGGTTAGCACAGGGTGAAGCTCGACATTCTGTACCCCCTCTATCACTCGGATGGAAGATCCCAGCTCCGACAGTCCTTCTGGACCCACAGATTGGGCCAGTAGAACATAGTCGCCAGTGGCAAGTGGAAGTATGGCATAGACATCCCGGATGTCAGCAATGGATTGTGTGAAGTTCTCATCCATTATGGTACCGTCAGTCTGGACTATTGCTAGAATCAGATCTGCATCAATCATGGCAAGCTTGAGTTCTATGTAGAACCCCTCAATCACTCCTGCATCGATAAGATTGGCGACCCTCTTCTTTATTGCAGTTGCAGACACTCCATATTTGCGAGCTAGCCTTTCGAAAGGGACTCTACAGTTGTCGCCCAAGTCAAGAAGAATACCCTTGTCGATGAAATCCAATGCGACCACCGGGGAAGCTAGCTAAAGAAGAGCTGTCTGTGGTACCACGACGACACGTGATTGTAAATCCTTTTCGCTATATCGTCCGCTGCTATTCCCGTGATTCTCTAGTAGGTACGTGCGTTTCCTATCATCTCAAGTAGTCTGGATTGTCCCAGAGCCGGGAAGTGCTTGTGGTATATGCTGACATAGACCCTAATACTCTTGACGTGTTCATGGCTCCGAATACTCCTTGTGATATCTTCGGTTTCTGTGAGGTTCCCAGCTGTGAAGAGACAAAAGAACGTGGACTCAGACGCAGAGATAAACACCTCCCACAGCGGCAGTTGAAAGGACTGATTCAGCCAACTCAGGAACTCGTCATGGGTTGTCTTGGACTCATTCCAAACAATCCGTGCTATGAAGGGAATGCTGTCTGCCACACCCAGCTCTAGCAGTGCTCTCAAACGGACTCCTTTACCTTCTATCAACTCATTGATGATTCTGCGAACCCTTCTGGCAGTCAAGCCAGTCTTCTCTGCGACTTCCACAATCGGCATCTTGGGGTCAGAATTCAATTGGTTCAGGACACGAAGCGCTAGTTGACCCAGCTTCACTTGGTTACCTTTGTCAATCACAAGGGTATGTAATTCTACTTGGTCCACGCCCTCAAGGCTCCTCAGGAAGCTTGAAACTTGGTGTAGTTCATCCATGCTTCTGAACTCGGCGATGAGAAGATAGATGCCTCCCGTGTACGAAGATGCAGCGCTGACAAATCGGTTCCGACCAATCCGTTCTACAAACTCCTGCTCATCGTGTGAACCGTCTGTATAGAGAACTCCAAACGCATAGTCAGCGTCAAACATGGCTGGAGATAGTGCAATTCCGTACTCGCATATGACACCAGAATCCTCAAGCTTTTGGATCCGTTTCCTTATGGCGTTGGCAGAGATACCGTACTTCCCAGCCATTTCTTGGTAGGTTGCTCTGCAGTTCCTGGTCAAATCAGAGAGGATTCCCTTGTCTATCAAATCCAAGAATAGCACCCCGGAGATGAAACTAGCATCCCAATGTATTACACTATAGTCGAAGTGGCACGAGTTCTGGAGGAACAGACTATATCCTTTTCTGATTGCCAGCAAAGGTGGCTTGCTTTGAACGACTGTCTTATGTCGGACTCTATCTACTTAAAGATTGGAAAGCTGGGAGAGCACACAATGAGTCGTGTGCGTCAAGGGATATCCTTATTATGCAAGCAAGCACTTACTTGCATAGCATGAAACCTGTCGAGGAAAGAGTCCTTGAGGCGGCCAAGAACCTCCTTGTAAAGCATGGCTACAAAGCCACAACAACAAGGAGAATTGCGAGGAACGCTGGAGTTAATGAGGTGACTCTGTTCCGGAAATACAAATCGAAAGCCAGGCTAATTGAGGCGGCGTTAACCGAAGTGGAAGTGAATGCACACGCGTCATTCGATTCTGTGTTTGACAAAGACAAGGACACCTATGTCAAGACGTCGATTCGAACATTGGGCGAGAACCTCATTCAATTCACAAGAAACGAGAGCGATCTCATGATTCTGCAGTTCACTGAGGGGCTGAGAATGCCCTCGGTGGCAGACGCTCTATCTTCAGTCCCTCAAAAGGTGCTGACGCATCTGACCGAGTATTTTCAGGAGCAGATTGAGAGGGGAAGTATAAGAAAGATAGACCCAAAGATTGCGGCACTGGTTTTCATGAGTTATGTTTCGTACAGTCAGGTTGCGCGATTGCTTCTTGGTGATGAATTCATTGAGGACCACGAGAAGTCATTCGAGAATTTCCTTGACGTCTTCACTGGGGGCATTCTTGAGTCCGAGGAGTCCAAACAACGAGGCAGTGCCCCCAAAGTCGGAAGGCAATGATAGTAGGTGTCGTTGATAAGAAGTCAGGAAAAACATGACCCGAAGATTGAGTTACTGAAGGCACTCACTCAGAACAGGATTTCAAGGAGCATACTGAGAGGCTTTGTTAAGAGATGTCAATCATGTGGAAACACAAGGTTGAATGTGGCTCTTGAGCTGATTGCTGGAATCAGGCAGCATGCATGTCGGTCTTGCAGGCTGGCCACCTCAATTATCCGACGAATCATCTCGAGTGGTTCCTCAGCCTTTGGAGCGGATTCTGAGTTTGTAGTCAAGGGTCTCTCCGACTCGATATTCAGAAGGTCACTATCCAGCGTCATTTCTGGGCTGGCTAGGTTCGGAGCTAGAACTCCTTTTGTACCAGGCGCACCGTTCCAAGTCGTTTGGAATGTAACAAAGGCGTGCAACCTGAGGTGTAGGCATTGCTATGAAATCGCAGGCGAAAGGGCCTCGGATGAGATGACTACAAATGACGCGCTCCGTTGTATCAACACGCTGGCTGATACTGGTATTGTTTTCTTGGCCTTCTCAGGAGGAGAACCAAGTCTCAGACCCGATATTCGTACTCTGATAAGACACGCGACGGACAACGACATCTACGTCGCAATGGCAACTAATGGCACGACTCTCTCAGAGGTTCAAAGAGTCAGAGATTTCAAAGAGGCAGGACTGAAGTTTGTCCAGATAAGCCTGGACGGCGCCTCAGAAGCAACACATGATAGTTTCAGAGGCGTCCCCGGAGCCTTCAGGAAGACTATCAAAGGAATCAGAAACTGCGTGGATGAAGGTCTATTCGTGGAAGTGGCCATGACTGTTACTCGTCACAATCTCGCAGAGCTCTTTGACACTGTTCAGCTTTGTAGGAGTCTTGGAGTCAGATGGTTCATGGTCTACAACTTTGTGCCGGTTGGACGCGGGACAGAGATCCTGGAGTCAGATTTGACACCGAGCGAGAGAGAGAAGATGCTGCATGACATCCTAGACATGATTCTCTCGAAGAGCAGCTCAGAAGACGTGGACGTATTGACAACAGCCCCACAGTTGGGCCGTGTGGCACGAATGGCTGCCGAAGAAACGTGTGCTTCCTCCTGCCACTCCTCGGAAGGGCTGTATCCCACTCACTTCTTCAATGTCCGGCTACCTGCTCAGATGGGTGAACTATCCACGTTTATCGGAGGTTGTGGTGCAGGCCGTTTCTACGTGACAGTAGAACCGAACGGGGACATCTATCCGTGCGTATTCTTTCCGCACATCCCCAAGGTCAGAGTAGGCAACATTCTCAGAGATGACTTGGAGAAACTCTGGACTGAGAACAGAGTCTTGAATGACCTTAGGAACAAAGACCTGCTGAAAGGCGCCTGCGGCACATGCGAAAGCCGATATGTCTGTGGAGGGTGTCGAGCACGTGCAATACAGTACTTCGATGATTATCATGCGCCCGACCCTGGTTGCATAAGGAACTTGGCATTCTGGAAGGCCATCAAGGCAAAAGAGAAGGTACAGGAGAGATTCAGAACGGCAATCCTGAAAGCGACTCCCAAGGCATCACAAGGGGGATGAATCATGTGAGAGTCCTTCTCACAGTTCCCCACTCGAAGTGTGACATAAAGGACTCATTAGGCGTCCACCCACCCCCACTGGGACTAGGATATATCGCCAGCTACATCCGCACTTTTGGCGATCACGAAGTGATGATATATGACGCTCTACTTGCACGTTCAACTGACGAGGATTTCTACCGCGTCCTTGAATCATTCTCTCCTAACGTGGTTGGCATAAGTGGCACTGCCACACCGTCAATCTATGATACATATCATGCGGCTCGTCTAATGAAAAGATTCGATTCCGGCACATATGTTGTTGTGGGGGGAGCCCATGTAACCTTCGAGGACACAAATGCTCTTGCCGAATGCCCAGAAATTGACATCGTTGTTCGAGGGGAAGGAGAGACCATCATGGAGGCGCTGCTCAGAGCAATCGAAACAAAGCAAGGTCTTTCTGACGTGAGGGGAATCACCTATCGCAGAAACTCACAGATAGTTAGAAACCCTGACATGCCACATATTAAGGACCTCGACAGTCTTCCCTTCCCGGCGTATGACCTCCTTGGCCTCAAGCAATACTTCGCAGGCAGCTTTCCTTGGGCCACAATGATCACGAGTAGAGGATGTCCCTACAAGTGCGTGTTCTGTTCTTCGTCGCGCATTGTCGGCAAGAGGTGGCGCGGCAGAAGCCCTGCTAATGTGGTTGAAGAAATCGAGATGCTCGAACATGAGTATGGCGTAAGAGAGATTGAGTTCTTGGACGACCTCTTCACATTTGACAAAGAGAGAGTGAGAGAATTCTGTAAGCTATTAAACGCCAAAGGCACACGTTTCGGTTGGACTTGCTCAACACGAGCTGACATAATGTCAAGATATCCAGATATGGCAAGATGGCTCAGGGCTGCTGGCTGTCACACAGTATACATCGGCGCAGAATCAGGCAGTCAGCGGATTCTCAACATAATGAAGAAGGGAATTCTAGTCGATGATATTGTGAAATCAGTTGGGATTCTGAAGAAAGAGGGTCTGGGCGTGATTCTTTCCTTTGTAATTGGGACTCCAAGCGAAACAAGACAAGAGATTGATGAAACCATCGACTTGGCATGTAGGCTTGATCCCGACCTTGCTCAATTCACTGTGTGTACGCCCTATCCGGGGACTCCTCTCTTTGATGAAGCGAGAAGAAACGGATGGTTGGTTTCTGGAGAATGGTCAAGATACTCCGTCCTAGACCCTGTGATGCATTTCCCAGGTCTTGGGAAACGTGACATCAAGAGACTCCTGCATAGAGCCTATCTTAGATTCTATACAAGAGCAGGATTTCTTTGGAAACACCTCAAAGCAGGGAACTTCCAGATTTTCAAGATGATGGCTCGGAACTTGGCAGGATATCTCAAACGGTCTCGAACCTACTAGGTTCCCTCGCTAGCATCTAGGACATCCAACAGGTGTGTATTATGCCAGTATTCCCCCGATGGTTCTGAAGAGCATCTTAGCCTTCTCCGGGTCGGCCAGATAGAGAGGTTGCCTCATATCGTGAAGGTTGGGTATCCGGCGACACAAATGAAGACGTCTCAACTGCCTAAGGGCGAAAGAAACTGTTCTCAGTGGGAGCTTGGCATTCGTGCTAATACTCTTGGGAGAATGCGGACCTCTAGTTGCAAGGAAATCGAGAACTATGAGCGCGCTTCTCGGTAGTTCAGCAGACATTCGTTACCACCTTCTAGTCTAAATCGTGTATCGGAAAGGAGGGATGACAGACGGGTTCCCTTTTGTGCTCTGACCACAACCACTCGGCGGTTCCAGGAGATTGAACACTTCCGAAACTGGAGTCTCTGTGAAGTCCCTGAAGGCAGTCCAGAGACACTCCTGACCCACGACATCCAGAGTGAATCCTTTGGCCCTAAGTCGCGAGAGATATTGTAGGTGTTCAATCGCTTGCTGAAGCAGGTCACTCCCATTGTCCTCGGGGCCACTATCAGTCGCATCAGGATCGGTTGCCTTAACAACAGGTGATGGGAGAGAGATCTCTGCCTCAATTGTGACGAGATCTGGAGTGCTTGGACGTCTAATCACAAGAATGCGAACCCACTCGGATTGGCATAGTGTGGAGAGAGATTCTCCGTTCTCGTTGACACTTGCTTCGTCAACCGGGGCTTCCATGAGCTCCGCGTATTTCTTGGCCATCTCTGGGATGTCCGTCATCTCTTTCACAGGTACTAGCATATCTAGAATGGATATCTATTCTCGGTAGTCGGATGATTCAGGATTATGCGCTCGGAGTCATTCAAATGGAAGAATTCCGAAGCCAGGGGTTCGGAAATGTGCATACTGGGGACTTGAGTAACACGAGCTTCTGAACCAGGAGATTGATTCAAAGTCACACTATGTCTTTAAGGACCGTTCTGTTCCTCACTGTTCCCCAGGAGCAGAATTCCAGTCTTCGCCATCTATCATAGACTTCCTCTGTCTTCAGGAGACGAGCAAAATAGAGTGACAGCACGAGTCCATGTGAAACAAGAAGAAGTGAGCGTGCTCCGGTTCCTGACTCGACTCTGTTTAGGCCTTGCTCAAAACGTCGAAGCGCGCTGGCTGCAGTTTCCCACCCGCCGGTACTGGAACTAGGAATACTAAAAGCAGTGCGGACTCGTTCATGATACTCCTCACGTGATGTAAACGGACCCGTACCCCTGTATAGCTCATTAAAACTGGAGTTTCTGATGACCTCTGCATCTATCCTCCTAGCAATTGGCACGGCAGTCTCGAACGCCTTGTCCTCAGCAGAAGTCACGATTAGATCTACATCGTCGAAGACACCGCTTGATGCTAAGGCGCGGGCAGATTCCGTCCCCTCTTCACTAATGTGCCATCTGTCTGCTGGTACGTTGGGATCCAATTTGGATTCTGCATGTCGCAGAAGATGAATCAGAGGCTTCACGTGAATCAACTTGTCCTCATATGAGCTAGTGATTCTCCCCCCAAAGACTATATCGTTTGTATTAACCAAGAGTGTCAGGATTGGAACATAGATTGAATCGAAGTAGAATTGCGAATGAGGTGAACAACAGTGGCAGGACTATTCTTCTTCAAAACCAGAATGCTCGATGAGATTGTCAGTTTCTATTCGGAAAGACTGGGTTTGGAGGTTTGGCTCCAACAGAGAGACTGCGTGATTCTGAGCCATGGGAACCTTCTAGTAGGGTTCTGCCAGCGGGACAGAAGCGAAACGGAGGGTATGATCACACTCTTCTACCCCTCAAAGCAAGAAGTAGACAGAATGTTTGCAGAACTGCAAGACATAGCAACATCAGGCACACGAGAGAACAAACAATATCGCATCTATCAGTTCTTCGCGGTCGATCCTGAAGGAAGAGCACTGGAATTCCAGACCTTTCTACATCCATTGCAGGCACTTAGAATAGATCCCTTTCTGCAGAAGCATTAGTCTGTTGAGATTCACCGACAGAATGATAGATTGACTCACAATCTGAGTTACGGTCAGATTGCGACAAAATGGCTTGTGGACTTGTCCCATCCAAGCTTCTTGGCTTTCTGGAAAGCCTCGCTCGATTCCTTGTAGCGTCCAAGGATCCAGAGTAGAAGCCGCATCTTATTCCACAAATCGGGATTATCCGGGTCTGACTTCAGCTCTTGGCGCACGCCCTTCTCCATTCTCTTGTACTCCTTCATCTCTTGGGACCTTTCTTGAATGACGGAATCCAAAACAAATCGAATGTGATCTGCAGAACGCAATAGCTGATAGGAGAGGAATTCCTTGGGGGCTCCTTTTATCGCTTGGTTTATTGCAGAACTGGAAGTGTCAGCCGCGCGCCAGAGTTCTCCGTCAATCAGCGCCTTCTCGCATCCTCCGCGCATGAACTCTAGTAGAGATTCAAGATTTGCTGTCACAGGGTGATCCTCGCCCAACAGTTCTTGAGCCTGAGACCACTCAAAGTAGAGAACCTCTCGCCCCACAGTATCTAGAACTCTAGGGGTACAGCCAATCTTCTTCAGATCGGTGACGAGAGCCTTCACTGTGTACCTATCTCTCTTAGTGAGTTTGACAGACTTCTTACCGGACATAGACCTCGCCCACCGAAACAGTGTGGGATGTGCATGCGGAGTCTGATAAATCATATTCATACATACGACAGAGACCCCTCTGAGAACATCAGAATGGAAGTTGCCAGAGCATCCAATCTGGAAGAGGAACGTATAGCCTGACGTAGACTAACAGTATTAGACCAAAAAGAGAAACTAAGACCACTCCCCAGTCCCTCTTGCGGAATCTCAACTTCTCCATATAGGTCCTATCTTCACATGCTCCAAACCCTCGAGACTCCATGCTCTCAGCAACAGACAGCGCCCTCCGGATCGACACAATGATTAGGGGAACGATAATGGGCACGATGTTCCGAATACGCCTCAGGATATTTCCCTTGTCAAGCTCGACACCACGTGCCTTTTGAGCGTCCATTATTGCATAGGCCTCCTGACCAAGAGTGGGAACGTAGCGCATAGCCATGCTCATCGCAAATGCGAACTCAAATCGAACGCGCATCTGAATTAACGCCTGCGCAAGCTGGTCTGGATGTACGGTAAGAAAGAACACAGAGAAGGCCGTCATCAAGGCCACCAACCGGATGGTAAGCGAAATAGAGTGGGAGAACGGATTCGACACGGTCGACAGAAGCGTGTTGAAGATTATTATGAAGACCAGTAGGAAAGATAGCCCCTTCATGCTTCTCGCCCATCTTCGAAGCGACTTTGCTGCTCCAATCAGAGGGATTAGAAAGAGTAGAAGGATTAGCAAAGGGATGATATTAAGGAAGAGAAAGGACAAGATGGCCAGGACTATGGAGAGAAACATCTTGGACCGTGGGTCTAGATCATGGACTATTGACGACTTGCTTGTGTATTGAAACACTTCAAGAAATGACAGTTTCAGTCACCTCCTA
>JAEORS010000059.1:0-9803 GCA_016840795.1 Candidatus Thorarchaeota archaeon
CCTCAGGTTGTCGGGAACATATTCATTCAGAAACACATCCAGGATGTAGTCAGGGTCTCGATGAATACTGTACCCCTCGAAGTACGAGAGGACGTTCCGGATATCCCTGTGAAGTAGTCTCTCCACCTTCATCATATCCGCCCATGGAGTGACCTCGTAGGCCTGTGGTACGTCGATGATCCATGGTCGTTTTTGATGCCACAAGATGTTGTACTTGCTAAGATCTCCATGAACATAGTGAGCCTCTGCGTACATCAGCAAGTAGTCATCCAAGATCTGGTCGAGGACTCTCTCAGGGTCCTCAAGCTCAACATCCTTGAGCTGGGGCGCAGGCTCCGTATCTTCTCCGATAAACCTCATGGTAAGGAAGTTGCCAACTCGACCAATGGGAGTAGGCACATGCACTCCTGCCTTGAAGCAGTTCATCAGGTAGTCAAACTCCTTGACTGCGAAGTCCTCCATCATTCCCAGTATGCAGTAAGTCCTCTTGTTTGTGGCGACTCCTTGGTATCCCTTTTTCTTCGACATCTTGTGGGAGGAATGCCAGAGGCGGTAAGCCTTGAGCACAATAGGATGCCCTCTCCACTGTGCAAGGTAGATTGATGCCTCCTTTCCGGAGTTCATTTGATAGACCACGTCTGTGACAAGGCCGAACTGGATAGCATCCTCTCTCACTGAGTCGAATGTGAGTTCCCTTATTTCAGACCCTCTACCGCTGCCTTCACCCTTTGACGAGTCGCGTTTACGAGCTAGAGCACTGCTTTTGAGGGGATTGTATTTCTCGACTCGGCTCACGTTGAGCACCAGCCAGACACAGAACCCAGCCGACCACTTTGCTTCTTGTTATTCAACTTCTTTATGCACTCTCGTTGGTTGAGCTGACACGCATCTTTCATTCATAGCACAACAGACCAAGATCAGCAGACAACCAGCCACTCGCCTTGTGGTTCGATGAGCACACCATACTCGATGCGTGGGATGAATGGCCAGCACAAAGAAGCAGCGGATGTCTATTTGACACCCTCAATACGGGTGCAGGTGTCCACTGTTAGAAATCTCAAGACCATCATTGGTAGACTGCACCTCCGTCCAATCAGACATGTCGGGCTGCTCAGGTTAGCTATATAGTGTTTGTGGTCCTAGTAGCCGTGAACTATGTCTATGACCGCTGATGGGATTCTGGTGTTGACTCGACGGAAGGATTTATCTGAAAGTCAACTCGCCGTCCTTCGGTTTCCGTCTGACAGTGGGACGGGAAGAAACTAGAGGTCTACAGATGCCCAATCCGATGAATCCGCTCATAGTGCAGTCCGACAAGTCAGTCCTGCTTGAGGTAGACAATCCTCTGTACGAAGAGGCAAGAGACTCACTTGCCAGGTTTGCCGAGCTCATCAAGTCTCCAGAATACGTTCACACATACAGAGTCACTCCTCTAAGCCTATGGAATTCTGCAGCCATGGGGATGTCTGCCAGGGAAGTCGTAGATTCCCTGGAACAATACGCCAAATACCCGATTCCCGACAATATCAAACGTGAGATTGTCGAATACATGGGGAGGTATGGTCAGCTCACACTGACAAAGGAAGGGCCTGATCTCCTTTTGGAGTGTGAAGAGGAGGACCTAGCCGAACTGATATGGGCGGCCAAGAAGGTCAGGGAATACATCGAAGAGCGCGTCGATGATCTCACATTTCTGATAGATCCAGGGAAGAGAGGTTTTCTAAAACATGCGCTTATTGAGTTGGGGCATCCTGTCGAAGACCTCGCGGGGTATGTCGAGGGAGAAGCACTACACTTCGAGATGAGAGATGTAACCCTGGGTGGAGTCGCTTGGGGTCTGCGCACGTACCAGCAGGATGCGGCAGACACCTTCTACGCGGGTGGAGGAGTTCGTGGTGGGTCTGGTGTGGTTGTTTTGCCGTGTGGTGCTGGAAAGACGATGGTGGGAATGGGGGCTATGGAGAAGCTCCAGACGTCCACACTGATACTGTGTCCAAATGTTATTGCAGTGCGGCAATGGATCGACGAGCTGCTTGACAAGACAACCCTCAAACCCGAAGACCTAGGCGAGTACACTGGTGACATGAAAGAGGTACGTCCGGTCACGGTGGCCACGTATCAGATCATGACTTGGAGAAAGTCAAGAGATGACGAGTTTGAGCACTTCAAGATCTTTGAGGCCAGGAACTGGGGCCTCATTATCTATGACGAAGTCCACCTTTTGCCAGCTCCGGTCTTCAGAGTAACAGCGACCATTCAGGCCACAAGGCGACTCGGCCTTACTGCAACATTAGTCAGAGAAGACGAAAGAGAAGAGGATGTGTTCAGCCTCATTGGCCCGAAAAGATACGACATGCCGTGGAAGTTGCTCGAAGATCAAGGGTGGATTGCCACAGCCGTTTGCTATGAAATCAGACTTGACCTTCCTGATGCCCTCAGAAGGAAGTATGCGCTGGCAGAGGATAGAAAGAAGTATAGAATAGCCGCTGAGAATCCAGATAAGCTCCCAATCATCCAAGAGCTGCTGAACTATCATCAAGCTGACAACATCTTGGTCATTGGAATGTATCTAGACCAACTCAAGATCATCGCAGATGAGGTAAAGGCTCCACTAATCACAGGCAAGACAAGCAATGCAGAGAGACAGAGGCTATACGAAGCCTTCCGGGAGGGCAAAGAGAAGATTCTTGTCGTATCGAAAGTTGCCAACTTCGCGCTGGACCTTCCTGATGCAAACGTTGCCATCCAGGTTTCTGGTACATTTGGCTCGCGACAGGAAGAGGCTCAGCGATTAGGAAGAATCCTGCGGCCGAAGGCAGATGGGAGCTTCGCCAGGTTTTACTCCTTAGTTACAAAGGACACAAGAGACATGGACTTCGCAGCAAAGCGTCAACTCTTTCTTACTGAACAAGGCTATCAGTATGTCATAGCTTCTGCCGATGAGGACATTTGGGAACGTCGGCCCGAGAGCTTCTTCAGCTAGACTCGTCTTTTGTATCAATGGATATGCATTGAGATTCTCCGTTTCAACATCTCGGTCTTGTTCTGCAGATAGCTAGACATCACCTTCGTAAGTTGAGGACCAGCCAAGTTGTTCTCTACTTGTCCTGATTCAATTCGAATCAAACGTTCAGTGGTCCAAGCCACTGCAGACATCAACGAGAGAGTCTTCAACGCATCTACCCTCATTCTCGTGGTTTCGCTGTCTGTCATTGGGACCTGTCCAGTCCACTCACCTTTCGGCTCTGACAGCAAGTATGCTATGTCCAAGAGGGACTCTCCGTAGGAGCATTCACTCCAATCGAGAAGGAGTGCACGACGCTCTTGAAACACAATGTTACTTGGTCTAAGGTCACCGTGCATGAGCGACCCGGACCAGAACATGGTTGTATCTACAAACGTTTCGAGAGAACCGCGCAGCTCTTCAATGGCGTGAAACATGGATGGAATCGCGGGGGATTCTGACTCACTGAGATTCAACGCGGTCTGTATCTTTCTGTACCATCCTTCGATGTATTCTGACGGTTTCGAGTAAGCGCGAACGTCAGGAGGCCGTTGCTGCCTCAGCTTCTGAATTGCTTCGGCCAAGAGCACGAGATCCTGTGGACTCATCGACTGGAGGTCCGAATGAACAGTCCCAACTTCATAGCGGTATACGATGAATGGAGTACCCAAGTCATCAGGAAGGAACCCAGTCACAAGAGGTTGTGGACAAAGCGAGTCCCTCACCATCGTACTGCAGATGGAGAATTCGTATTCGAATGGATTAGTGTCTAGTCCCTTCAGACCGGGGAGTTTCAGAATGAAAGTATCGCTTCCTGAGAACACGAGCAGGTTGATGTTTGCCATACCACCAATCAACGAACCTCGAACACGGAGATGACTCTGCTGCAACTCCGACTCCAACAACCTCTCAAGGTCCTTAGGTCGAAGACCATGAACCTTCTTGACTGGTCTTCCTCTCATTGTGTGCGGCACACTAACTCCCTCTAACCAATTAAAAGATGTTCATGAAATTGAATCGAAAGACCTGGTGGAGACGAAGGTCAATTGGTCCGATGGACTAGTTGGCGTCCGACACAATCCTCCCAATGGATGCCAGTAATGCAGTAATCTGAATGAAGGGGTTCTGTGCTTGCACGAGCCGATGGTCAATCTCAGCCACTCTGTCAAGCAGTGCCCTCAGAACATGAGGATGAAAGTGTCTGCAGACGAGGTTCCGCTGAATCTCCAAGCAGACTTCTCGTGGTGAGTGATTATCCACACCGAGAAGATTTCTCAGTATCTTGCGCGAGTCCACGAAGGCACCAGAAATCGCTAGGTCTACCATCTTCCGCACACTCTTCATGAACTCGGTTTCTGAGCTCTCGTACACCTTACTCTCCGTGACAGGTCGCCCGTCTGCAGCTGCAATCTGGAGAAGATTCAAGGCGAAACGAAGATCTCCGCCTGACTCCCGGGCGACCGCCTCAAGAGCTTCCGAGTCGATGTCCACACCCTCCTTTCTTGCCACGTCATTGAGAAATAGCACCGCTTCATCTTCGGCAACACTCGGAAAATTGAGCGATAGACTCCGAGAGATTACTGCAGGACTCCAGCCTGCAAGAGTGGGTGTTGTGAATATGAATCGGCACACATCGCTGTAGATTTCCATGGTCCTTCGCAAGGCCTGCTGCATATTCCCGGTGAGTGCATCAGCCTCGTCCAAGACAAGTACCTTCACCTTCTCGTCAGAAACAGTAACTGTGGATGCAAACAACCGGATTGCACCCTGTAACAATTGGGACCTGTTCGGGTCCCTTGTTCTCCCCTTTGACTTCAATTCGCTCTTCACTTCCTTGAAGACCAGGGACATGTATTCGTCGAGTTCCGTACGCTCCGATCTATCCAGCTTGGCCAGCGCCTTGATGTCACGTTTTGCCTGGGCAACCGAGTATGAGGAAGCATCTCTCACGTTGAGCATCTTGAAGTTGGAAGCGAATGCATCACCGAGGAATTCATGGCAGAAGAGCAAAGCAGCCGTCGTCTTTCCCGTACCATAGGGACCATGTAGAATCATGTTGGGACAGGAGCCTGACTCCGCCAGCTTACGCAGCTGAGTGATGGCCCTGTCTTGTCCAATGAAATCATCCCAGCTTTGGGGCCTGTATTTGACACTCCAGAGGGGCGGTTCCATTGGGTACACCTAGGCATCAGTACAGATAGCCCAAAATAAGGTTGCCCTTGATTCGTAGAAATCTGGCAGTCCGCGGCGTGAATGGTCAAAACCAAAACGGTCTTAAACAGAGAAATTCAGGGGCCTTGGTTGCTCCCTCAGAAAATGGTGGTTTAGAAGTAACATGCCCAAGGAATCTCTCGAGAAGGAACTCGAGCACGTACTAAGAGAAGACCTAATGATCGCTTGCCAGTACTGGGACATAGATGTCAGTACCAGTGAGTCCGGCACAAGGCTCATAGCATTGCTGGCTGAGAAGATGAGGGATGGGGCCACAAGAAATCGCGTCTTTCAAACCTTCTCAGATAGAGAAAGAGACCTCCTAGGGATGCTAGCACTGAACAGAGGCGCAATGAGCAACGACAAGCTGAAGCCGTTCAGGAAGATCTATAGCTACGGCCAGTTGAATCAGACCGAGCGAGATCTTAGGAAGAAGGGTCTGATTATCCGGAGGATGATGTCCAGGCTAACAGACTTCGGGAGAGAAGTTGCTGAGTTCAAAGTTCTCGATTTCTTCATGCCTTTCTTGACAGAGCTATTCTCATCCAAACCGGAACCTAGTCGCGAGCTTCCTAAGAAGGCAAAGTCCATCTTTGATGAACGCGACACACTACTCATCGACATGCTTCTGCTCGTATCCTACGTGGCAAAGAATGAGGTTAGAATGACAAGCTCGTGGGAATTTCCCAAGCGAGAGATGGAGCATATAGTGGCTGCAATGTCCAAGCCCACTACGGAGAGGTTTGAGCTAGTCCAGAAGATGGCCCGCAAGTCAGGCGCATATGGCATTGTTGAGGAAGACAGAGTGGTCCCAGGAAAGGTTGAAGCACTCTTCTCGGGTGGACAAGATGTCGTTTCGCGTCGGTTGCTTCTATCAGCGCTTGGAAGGACACGAGCAATCTGGGCGACACCAGACCAACCGACTGAATACACCATGAACCTTGCCATCTGTCGACTTAGGGAGAGCGACCTAAAGGAATGGATACACGTAGAGCAAATGAGGGACTGGATTCGAAGTGAGCTCTTCATTGACTCTCAGCCCTTGAAATGGGTCCAGGTTGACGTGGACAGAGTGAGACTAGCACTTGAAACCCCAATCCTGCTTGGTCTCGTTGAGGCCGCTTACCGAGGAAAGAAACTCATGGCTGTCAGACTCACTCAGATTGGTGAGAGAGTACTCATCAAATCACACGACAAGAAATCAGGTTCCTCAGATACTTTCTTCGTCTTGCCCAACTTTGAGCTCACAGCATTCACTTCTGAAATGGACTACTACAAGCTGTATCAACTCATGCTCTTCACCGAACCGGTGAAGACAGACGTTGTGAGCACGTTCAAGATAACGGATAAGTCAATCTTTCAAGCCACTGAGGTTGGCCTGAGAGAGAGTAACATCTTGGAATTCCTCAAGGAAGAGAGCAGCAAGCCGGTTCCAAGGAATGTTGAGAGATCTATCAAGGACTGGACCTCCCAGACCACATTCGCCACTGTGTCAGATATTCATCTCTTTGAAACGGAAACGGAGAGAGAGCTCGAAGACTTGCTGCTCCTAGATGATTTCAAGAAGTATTTCGTCAGACAAGTTGGCCCGACCGCGGTCGTGGTCGAGGGCGACCTAGAGGAACTCGACAACACCCTTGCGAAGCACAAATGCAATGTCAGGCTAATGGGAAAGGAGGCGGTCCTAGAACCTCCCACGCCGGGCACCACGATTGCAGAACAGGTGCTGTTGTTCGGGGACCACTCTGTGACAGACGTCCCAGATGACTGTGTTGGATGTCCAGCCATTCAGTCCTGCAACAGGATCGTCAGACGTAAGGCGCTAGTGAAGAAAGGGAGCGCCCGGTGACCCTCCACCTGTGATAGTCACATCAGATATGCTTAAGTGATGGTAGAAAGGCCAGCGGTTCAATCACGGGCGGCACTGGACCATGAGTGAAGACAAAGAGCCAGGGGCATTTATGAAATTCGTCCAAGACTATAGATTCAAGATGCTAATACCAGAGCTCCTTGTTGTATTCGGTGTCTGGTACCTTCTCCCTGAGTCGCTTACATCAAATGTCTACACATTCCTGGGACCTTGGATGTATCTCCTTCAGCCCCTAGAATTGGCACTCCCCAACTTCCCGAGTGGAATTCTCTGTTTCCTCACTGCGTTCACTCTACACGGAATCTATCCTCTTGACAACTATCACGAGGGGAAAATCACTGATCTACCAAGGGCTGCAGTCCTGATGATAGCGCTCTCCTTCGCTCTACTCCCCGTTTTGGTATTGTTTCAGATGATAGGATACTACATGACGGAGGCCACGGAGTTCTTCTCAAGGAACCCTCTCTGGGAAAGGTTTGAGAGTTTCGGGGACCTGTTCTTCTATGCAGGTGCTATGTTCTTCGTGGGACTTCAATGGTGGATGTTCATTCCAGTCTTCTTCTTGTCCCAGGGAATTGACGGAATCCATAAGATTGCACACCACGAAACATCGAGTGAGAAGATAACTTGGATATTCTACTTCATATTCCCAGCCTGCCTTCCATTCTTCTTCAACCCGGTTGAGATAATGGCCATGGCGGCATTGTCGATTCCGGCCTTTGCGTTCTATAGCTATATCCGTCCCTACTACACCTATGTCACCGCGGTCCATACTCTCACGTTTGCCGTGCTTGTCCTAGTGACGATAATCATCGCACCCTATTTGCCACTCATGAATACATGGATTCCTGGATTCATTCCACCTCATGATCCCACGAGAGTCTTCCCACCGATATTCGAGTGGTAGATGAGTAATCACATTCAAGACATGCTGACAACCGTAGCAAGGCTCAAGCAGTGAACGTGGGCTTTCGGGTCGCCAGTTCCTCGTCTTCTTCACGAAGTTTGTGCTGGAAGGGTCGCCCTTGGCCATAGATAGCCGGGTCTTCATCCTTTGTCTTGGACATAATCACTACAAAGCCGCTGACTTGAATAACTAGCGACGCAAACGCAATCATTGCGACATCAAAGAAGAATGAATGAATAGCGAAATCACTTGGTTTGAGAACACCAATGATGCTGTAGGCAATCGCCTGAATGACTATTCCAGCCATCAGCATCAAGACCCACTTGTTCGTCCAATTCGACTTCTCCACGATTTATGCATCCCCTGAGACGGGGCCAGTGGATTGTCCTCGTAGCTGAGCCACAATTAAAGGTGCCTATGATGACCCAATCGCTTAGCTATCTTGTTGCTTCGTAGTTCCCTTTTAGCGACTCAGCAAGAAGCGCTGCCAGCCTTCTGAAGTCGCGACCTGAGATGCTTGGTACACTGCTGGTCCTTGAGGGGATGTCAAACCGTGCAACGAATACCGCTACCTCTCCGTCCATCGAGGATTCAATCATTGCTGGATAGCGAGTGCCGATGTTATAGCGCTCCTTCGAGGCCGCAACTCGGCTGCCCTTGTAGACAGTCCCCACAAGGTACGGATAGGCGAAACCTGAGTGAGAAACCTGTACTTGAACAGAAA
Organism: Candidatus Thorarchaeota archaeon; assembly: GCA_016840795.1. Taxonomy (GTDB): domain Archaea; phylum Asgardarchaeota; class Thorarchaeia; order Thorarchaeales; family Thorarchaeaceae; genus SMTZ1-83. The sequence continues at coordinate 8,717 of JAEORS010000059.1, forward strand.
CCGTATCAGGCAGACCGTCAACATACGTCTTGATCTTTGCATCCATTATTGTCTGAACACCTGAGCGGACGCCCAGTTCCACGTTTAGGCCGGCTCGAATTCCGGGGACCTTCTCAAGCTGACTTGCGAAATTGTATACATCGCCCATGATTGGCGGCTTGAAGAACTCCTCTGCATCAATCCCCGGAATTCTGAAACCAATCACAAAACCAGTCACTCCTACCACGGAATACAGAATCAAGATGATTAGAAGAGAGTCAACCAGCGGGTCGAATAGCGGGCTTGCAAGAGTCTGATAGAATGAAGAGAGCAACCCGAAGGCGAAAGCAAGCGGCAGCATACAAAAGATCCATGCACAGCCTCCAGGGTTGCCATAGAGATGACCGTATGCGTCTTCGTATTCCTCTACCATCTTCTCATAGTCTGAGAAGCTTACCCACACCTTGGTTTCTTCCCATTCACCCTCAACATAGTCTATCGCTCGTTTTGAAATAGCACCCAGCATGAACGACGCCAGCATCAGACCAATTGGCAGTATTGTGTAGAGCTCCAAGACGACAGACTGGGGGTCCGTGGTTGTGACTCTCAGGAACACAGCATATGCTATGCAGACCACCAGTACTGCGGCGAAGGCTAGATTCACTCTTCCTTGGCGAGAGTAGTCAACGATCGTATCTCCACTCAAGGCTAGTCACTCACTCTTGTTTCATTCTGCATCCAGATTGAGATAAGCGCATCGTTTCTGATGCGCCTTAGGAGCCTTCCGTTCCGATTCCCAATTCCTGCATGAGCTCCTCAACAAACTCATTGCTACCGTGTGAATCCACATATGTGACTACACTCCATTTGACAAGACTTGTTAGTTGATCAATGACTGTGGTCGGATCCAGAGAAACTTCCTTGGTCTTGTCTTCACTCTGATCGCTTCCAGTCACAGTGGCGGCTCCAATGGAATGTCTTCCTAGGCTGTCGATTCTCATCTCTATCTGAACTGAGCCTTCGATGGCCTCAAGACGGGCGACAGGAGTTGGGTCGCGGATTGTGTAATAGCCACCTGCTTCACCTATGGAAAGCCTCACACCAGTCC
>JAEORS010000060.1:0-9801 GCA_016840795.1 Candidatus Thorarchaeota archaeon
CGGTAGAGGCCGTGATTGCCTTCAAGAATCAGTACTGGAATCCCTGTCTTCTCTATGAATCCCTTCAGGACCCTTATCGCGGTTTCTTGTGCAACGACGGGTGGCTGCGATGGGTTGTTCTCCCAGGGAGAGTCGTAGAGGTCTCCAGAGTGAACGACCAAATCCACAGGGGGGTCCAATGCGGCGATTCTGTCAAACAGCTCGGCAAAGCGGTCGTAGAAGTCATTCTCCAGGAGGCGAGTCCGCATTTCAACACCCCAGACATTGTGCTTGACGCCCCTACTAGGCCGAGCACCCAAGTGTGTGTCTGAGATATGCGCAATCCGGACTGTCAAGTTTCATTCCTCAGAGTACATGCTTCTCGCTTTTCTTGGACTCTTTTCCTTTGTACCTGCCTTTGTCCTGCTCAAACACCGTATCAAATAACGGTATCCGCACTGGAAGTGGCATCTCTCGATACGACGCAGTAAGGAGGGCTTCACCTCTAGACATAACTCTGAACTCATTCTCGAATCCAGAGATGTTGACACTCGCATTCTCTATACAAGCCCGAATCTCTCGTTCATTCCCCAGTCGCAGGTTCACCTCTGTGTTCATCTGGCTTAGGATGACATTATCGAGAACACTAACTTGCTGGCTCACAACCAAGAGACCCATGTTGAATTTGCGTCCTTGACGAGATATATCCTTGAAGACTGAGCGGCCGCGCATAAGCTCTGGATTCAAGATAGACGGAGCCTCTTCAACAGTCACCAGAATGACCGGTAGATTTCGTGGGTCCCTCACAGAGGCGTTGTCATCAGTGCCTCCCTTGCTATAGAAGGCCTTGGCCTTGGGCTTGATACTCTTGAAGAACGGAGCCGGAAGTCGCATTTGCCCTTGGCCTTCGAAATCGGCAAGATTTCCACTACTCTTGAGTGCACGCCTCAAGTCTGAGAGTGTCCGAGTAACGACAGTCGTGAGAAGGAACTGTTCGGTATCGCGCATGAGGCTAGTATTCACCACGAGTATACGGCCAGTTTCCATCGCTGTGAAAATGTCACCAAGAATTGAAGAGCCGCTGTCGACAAATATAGGTGAACGTTCTAAGAATCTAAGTCGGCGCTGAACTGCATGCAGCGTTCCCTTCGGAGTACCATCAGGATCTTCGCTGAGAGCAAGGATCTCTGCAATCCAATTCTCCCTGTGGATGTTGAATTGAGCGTCTATGAAAGAGGCCATCTGAGGAGTGAATTCGAAGATGGAGTAGATGTCTCGGGGGCGAATCTCGTCCCATCTTACACGAATCTCCTTTGCATACCTCTTGACTTCTCGAGGAGTGGCCTTCTTGTGGGTCGTAAGGTAGTAGAAGTCGCCAACAACATCAGTTCTTGTCTTCTGATCCATTGCTTCTATGATACTCTGAATGCCATACTTGTCTACACCCTTGGCGAATTCGTCGTGCGGGTCAATGCAGAACGCGGAAATTGGCTGTTCGCTTCTCTTGCCATGAAGAACGTCCAGATTTGAGTCGATAATCGACTTAATCAGAACCATCATCAGATTGCTCTTTCCCGCTCCTGTCGAACCAAAGATTCCCACATGCATAGGCAAGAACTTGGACGGAATCATTACGGGAACATCCAATGTTGCTTCACCGACCTGAAGATCGCCCACATAGACTTCCCCATCTGTCTGAGAGCCAAGCATTTCTCTCACTGGAATATCCGACGTTCCCGGAATGGGCCTATAAACATCTGCTAGATGGTCAGGTAAGCGGCGGGGCGACATGAACTTCCAATCACCTCTCTTCTCTTCAGCATACCCAAGCATTCTGCCGTCAACAGAGAGTAGCATGTTGCGCTCGATGCCTGACAGATATGAATCCCCTTCTACCATTAGAGTACCAGCCACTCGGCTGATATCGTCTACCTGCCGGAGGTAGTTTTCAAGGCCCAGAACTCTGAAGAAGAACACTCTCTCATGTCCATCTCTCTGGGAGTATATCATGAATATCTCGCCGACGCTCACGTCACGATTATTGCCCATGATTCCCAGCATGGTCTGATTGCCCACGCCAACCTTTCCATAGAGCTCACCAAGCTTGTCCTTGTCCAGCATCACTAATCACATCCTTGTTTCATAGGTTGTAGTCTGCTCTCGGCGGGTCAGTCTTCCGCCTTTCCATACCCATCTCAATCCGCACATCACGGCATATTTCGCGTGCAAGCCTTAGATCCTCGAAGCTCAGCTTGCATGCCTCATGTGCCATTGCCAACGGCACTGGATAGCCGTACCATCTCGCGTCTCGCGACATGAACTCCAGGTCCCGGAAGAGTGCCTTCTCATTCTCTCTTGTGGCGACTGGATCTCTTGGAACGAACACGTTCTCTAGCCACCAGATTCTATCGAAGTCGATCCGGGAGGGTCTGTTGTCACGTGAGAAGCTGAACAAGTAGGGAACGGCAAGAACTGGAGGAATATAGGTCCTGTCTTCCGTTATGTGCAGCCCCCCTCCCGGGTATTCCTTTGACGGCAGTAGGCAGAACCACTTCGCATCATCTCCAAACACATCTTGGGCGATCTTGGCGATGCGATGAGCGAATGGGATAGTATGGTTCTTACTCACTCCACAAATGACTACTCCTTCTTTGCGTGCAAGAGAGCAGAGCTCTCGAAGCATGAAACCGCTGGGCATTGAAGGGTATTTTCGTATGAAGTGCATGAAGACCGACAGCCCACCGTCAAGAAGCAGATATCGTGGATTCAAGTCGCTTGTCAACACATTGCGGAGGGCTGCATATTCTGAGACCTTTCGCAGCTCTTCATGAACAACTGTATTCGTCAGAATCTGTGCCCTGGATATGAGCGACTCCATCTCTCTAAGCTCTGGAAGATACTTCTCGTACTCTGTGTCGGTGAAATCAGAGATTGAAGTCATCTGATTTCTTGAGAAGTCACGGAAGAAGGGCAGGATCAGGTCCACGATGTCCTTCAGCGGATATATGTTCTCCAGGGTTTCAGACATCTTCTTCTGCGCGTCATTTCGAACACCAGAGTGCCAATGGACATCTAGATGGGGTTGAGTTCCAAGTCTGGCTTCAAGCGCATCTCTCGGAATCGGGCTGAAGAGATTCTCAGCCCTAGAGTTTGTGTCGAGTACGACTGTGGCCGTACTGAGAAGATGAACTCTGATGTCATCAAGCATCATGAGGCCATCAGTACCGGAACCATCAACCGCAGCCACCAAGAAGTCCTCATCAAGCATACTATCGGCAGGATATGGTTCAACTGTGTCGAGGAGTTTCTCCTTTATTCTAGCTTCGTCTTTCGAGAACTCTTCCTCATCTCGTCTGTCCTGTTGATTGCTTATGTCAGCAAAGACAAGTTTCAGAATCTCTCTGAATTTGTCAGTCAGAATCTTCTCCAGCATGGAAGCCCTCTCTCAAGTAGTCAGAAACTGGACTTCAGTCGACCTCATAATCCACTCTATGTATAGGGATAAAAACCTAGCACTCGGTTTGGTCGAGCATTTGATTCATTGAGTGTCGGAGAGCAATGTCGGTCGTCGTAAAAACTCAGGCATTGTGGTCTGTGACGGGTCTATTGGACTCTAACATAGATTCTCGCGCCCAAGTACATCAGAACAATGCCAAGAATCACTGCAATTGCTATGATAGCCAACTCGACAATTCCAAGTACCCGAGCAGCTGTCAGCACCAAGTATACATACCAAGAAACCGGAGTCACAGGAATCATAATGCCAATGACGATGGTTCCCAAACCCATCAGGCGATTCCGTCTTGGACGGTCCTCGATTTCTCGGTAGCCTAGCAGGAGCAGTACAATACCAACCAAGAAGCCAAGTGCAAGTATGAACGGCATAGAGAAGGCAAACATCGGTTCTTGTATTTTTCAATAATCCCCTTGCGCAATGCGATTGCTCGAAATGAGGGAAAACATGCAAGCAAATAAGGACTTGCGCCGTTCCTCGGAGATTTTCTTAAAAGGAAGGGCATCATCGATTTCTTTGACCGCAAGGATTCTGGCAAGCTGGCGACCAAGCTGATTGACGGGAAGTGGTTCATTGCTTAGGATTACATACTTTGGGAAGACTTCATTCGCACTTGAATCCAAAGAAACCACAGTACTTCTCAATCCAGGTGAATGGGACGGTGAACCCGTGGTGCCTGATGATATCGACTGTAGAGTAATCATTGTCACTAATCACGAAGACGATGCCATGGGAAACGCCGCAGACATTGCTGTCAAATCAAAGGCATGGGTACTCGGCAACGAAACCACAATCGAGAAGGCACGAGAGCAAGGAGCCAAGGCATGGCTTCTCCATGTTCTTCAGAACGAAGTGCCTTACGAGATTCCTGGTCTGAGAGTCGTACCCTTTGCATTACAGAAGGGTAGTACTCGGACAGGAGAGACCATTGAGAATCTTGGACTGCAAATCGAAATTGGAACGATGAAGGTTTCATACCTAGGTGATACAAGTGTCCGAGGACCCTTCGGTGATCTTGAAGTGAATGTCATGATCGTGCCAGTCAGTGGTGAAGGCGTCTTTCAGGTGAAAGATGCTGTGAGTCTTTGCATCGACGCGCAACCACAAATCGGTATACCAGCAAGATGGACCGACGATGAACAGCCACAGAAGTTCATCAGGTATATCGAGCAGTTCGGCCAGGGAACAATTCCCTTCAAGATGGAACCAGGTCAGACACTTGAAGTTCAGTGGGCTGCAGGTCATGAATTTCAGCACAAGATCGTAGATACCACAGAGTCAGAGCCAGAATAGTCGAGCGGGAGGGTGAACAATAGAACAAGTGGGTGAATCATAATTGGCTGAGGATAATGAACAGAGAACGGTCATAATAGATCTAGAGGAAACCGAAAAGGCATTTGTGGGTGGCCTCAGTAAGCTTGAGAGAGCCAAGGCCAACGGCGTCCTGACCGTCAACAATGTTTCAGAGAGATCTCGAATCTGGAACGTTCGAGTGCTCCTACCCGAAGGGACTGAAGGCACGAGTATAGATGAGGATTCCATCTCTGCAGGAGAAATCGACGCTGGTGCCACATGGAATACCGAGTACGACATTGAGATCAAGAAACCAATCGTGACTCTCACTGAAACCTACGACACCTGTTGGACAGTTGATAGTGAAGAGCCACACTGGGCATATGTATATGGCAAAGAGAATCCAGTTAGAATCGAAATCACTCTCAAGAATGAAACGAACGGCGAGATTGACAACATCGTACTAAACAAGACAATCCCACCGGAGCTAGAGATGTTGAACATCGAACGTACGAGTTCAGGCTTCGCTGAGGTTGACGAAGGTACAAAGACAGTAATCTGGAAGGACTTCGTCATCTTCCCTAAGGAGGAAGCAAGCATTCTCATCTCTGCAATTGGGACTGTCAAAGATGCAGAAACCAAGGGGGGCGGCGAGGTTGTGTTGACTTATCGTGGCGAAGGACAACAGAGGTCATCTCTCAACCCGGATATGACCGCCCTCTCTGAGTTCTTGACTGGCATAGAAACTGCTGAAACTGAGCCGAATCAATGGGAGTGCACTTTGGAATGTTCGAACGAGAGCGATTTGACGGTTCGACTCGACAAGGCTGAGGTCTATCTGACTCCTGAAGACGGCAGTGAAAAGCAGAAGATGATAGATGAAACACCTGGGTTCGAGATGGCACCGGGTCAGGATTGGAGTTCTACCTTCGAGATAGAGAGCAAGTCTCCACCGAAATGCACACAGGAAGTAGTCTACACGCCTATGAGGGTGGTGACAAAGCGGGTTCTCGGAACGGTCGAGAAGATCCCTCAGGATATCCCGGTCGTTCAGATCGACTACAGAAAGGAGTTCGATCCTCCAGACGTGAACAGCTTCGACAAGACACCTGTGGAGGTGACTGTCGAAGTAAAGAACAATGGAACTGCGAGATTCAACTCATTGACAATTGAAGACCGTCTTCCTGACGATGTAATGCCTCCTAAGCCGGAACATGCCAAGGTCTGGGTGAGAGGCAAGGAATACGAAGGTCAACTTGAGATCGAGGTAGACCCCGACGACCAGAACCCCGAAGTGCCTCACAAGATCACCTTCAAGATGATGAACTTGAAGGACTCTGTAGGCGAGGTGGAGCCTGGCGAAACCGTAAGCGTGAACTATGCCATAATGGCTTGGAGAAGTCGACCCGAGAAGGAGTATCCCTGCCCAATACGCTGCTTGGCAGAAACTCATCCAGCAGGACTTCCTTCAGAAGTAGCTAGTGCAGAAGATGGTCATAAGATTGGGATAATCTACAAGAAGAGGAGCATCTCTGCGAAGAAGGCTATTAACAAGGGTGCCGAGGCGGGCGAATACATCGTTGTACTCGTAGTCGAGAACAAGGGCGAGGTGACAGTTGAGAACGTAAAGGTGACCGACTGGATACCAACTGGTTTCGAATACGTTTCCGCAGACCCAGAAGAAGAATCACCCACTGCGAGTCCTACAGAGGACGGTACTAACCTGGTGTGGAACTGGACCAGAATGAACCCCGGCGATAAGAGAAGAATCAGCGTCATTGTACAAGCTGGAGAAGACGCTGGCGAGTACGAACGCCGTGAACCCGAAACGACATCGGACTAGGTTTCACCCACCGCTTCTACTAGGCAGGGGGGAATGCTCCCCTTGCCTAGCTGTTCCCCTCTTTCTCATCGGCCTATGGCGATCCGTGCTGTTCTTGGCCAATCAAGCTAGCCACTTCAAGAGTGGACCAAGAGAGCGAAGTCCTCATGTTCCAAGGTGTGTTTCCAGAGACGCCTGCAATCACATTCCAGGGAATCGAAGACCCCGCTATTCTGATTGAGTGAGAAGTCACGTATTGCAGTCGTGATGGACTCGTCACACTGACCACAGTTGTGTACCCCACGTTTCTTTCCTGCTGCAACGGGATCACAGACGATGTTGATAGAGGACTCAATCTGTTCCCGAGCTCGACTTAGAGACTCAACAAGTGTCCAAAGCCAAGGGGGTCGGTATAGGCCTCTAAACCACAGTCTTTCGACTAGCGTATGTTTCTGCACATTGACCGGGTTGACTGAAATGGTCGTTACTCCCATCTTCGCCGCATCTTCAATTGTACGGACAGAGTCCAGAAGTGCGTCACGTTCAGTTAGAAAGAGGGGCTTAAGAAGCACGTATGCCCTTATGCCAATCTCTTGAGAGTCGGCTGTCTTCACTGCCGCCACGAAGTCCTTGGTTTCGAAACCTTTGTTTATGCAGACGGTTCGGATTTCGTCACTGCTGCTCTCAAGTCCGATGCCAATCTCCACATGACGAGCCCCCATTAGGTCACGGAGAGCTCCCATACTGTCATCTGTGACATACTGCGGACGAGACTCCAATACAACCTCGGCCACCCGTTCATCCTCGCTTATAAGGCGCAGAATCTGGTCGCGTGTGTCAATTGGCACTTCATCTTCATCAAGAAAGCTACCACTCGTATATACCTTGATGGAGAGTGGTTCACTCTCCGATGACGCACTCTCTAATGCATGTTTGAACTGTTGCAGAATCATGTCTCCAGGAACGGCTTCGTGATACCCATCCAGTAGATAGCTGCACATAGTACAGCCGCCACTCTCCCCGCGCGCATGAGAGCACCCAGAAGTTGCTAGTACTACAGAGAGTGCACTTCCAACGGTATCACCAATCCGGCTCTTTGATACCCAGGTAGCTGCAGGCCTTGAAAGATCACGCTTCCGAATCCGGGCCAGCGAAGTACCCCTAGCTTCCACATTGGACTTCTGAATCGCGGGCAACATTGCAGCAGGGATATGGGACATCTACTCCTAACCTCCCACCTTGTGTCGAAGACTGACCGCCCGGCCCTTTGCTAGTTCGCACATCTCAAGACCAGACATCTCGCTCCTGCCTACAGCAACGACGTCCCCTTTTGAATCAAGGATGATCACTTCATCTCCCGGGCGAATTCCGGGGTCGGCCTCCTGGACTCCCACGGCAAAGATAGATCCGCCTTTGATTTCACGGCCCTCAAATCTGACCCAGTTGTGATTCAACGGTGCCAGGCGGCGTCCGCCCTCGAGTGTGAGTGACAGCATGCCTGAGTCTGAAACGAATGCACAGACCTGTTCTTCGTCTACCTTGCACGTGACCATGTGATAGAGCTTGCCGTGCAGCCTTGAATCATCGGGGATTAGCACATTGCCAGTGCCGTGCCCGAATTGGTAGTCAGATGTTGCACGAAGAGTGTCCAACAGATTTGTCCGTTTCCTTCCCTCTATACTCAGTATCTCTTTCATATCATGAAGCGTATCTCTGAGCGCTTTGAGAGATTCTCTGCCTGTGGCGGGATGTTCGGGAGTTGTGTAGACGATACTCTGGCCAATCTCCTTCTCGGCATTCTGCACAATTACCAGATACCCTCCAGACACATGTGCAACCACGATTGCAGACTCCTCGAACTTCCGGAGATGCTCCACCAGAGCGCGAACTGCGATCTCAGTTTCCTCGGCATCCCAATCGCCAGTGACAGGTATGTCATACTGAGCTGCAGGATGCATTCTCTCAAGCTCTCTGGGTACAAGACCAAGGGGGGATGTCAGTATCGTTTCAGCAACTGAGAATCGAGATCCTCCGAGTGAGGCATCAAGCACCTCCGAGAACCGCTTATGCGATCTAGAGTCAGAGTATGGCTTCCTAGCAGAACATGGTAGTAGTAGTACAATCTTCTTGTACTCTTGCGGCGTGAAGCGTGTAGCGACCCGATCTCTGAAGCGCCTAACAGCTGGAGCATTGTAAGATTCGGGACCAATCAGTGGAACGAATTTGGAGCCGACTGTAGGAGTGAACTCTTCCAGATGGTGGTAGAGTGTGCTATCGATTCTCCTTAGTAGACCAGCCATTGGTGGAGTAGCATGGGTCATAGACTCAACCAGCCATCGCAGCCTTCCAGTTTTCATGGCCTGAATGCTCTCTGAGAGCAGCATCTCGTAGACGGACAGATTGTGTCCGCGAAGTGCCTCCTCCAGATGGTCATCAAGTCCTGAGGAGAGATCAGGCAATGAAACACAAGAGGGGCATGAGCAGAAGCGCAGATGTTTGGATTCCCCTACACTCTCAGAATCCATGCGCCACACTCTTGTCTTATTTGCAGCAGCCTCAAATGCATGTCCGACATCCAACACGTCGAAACCGACGTAGTAGAGGATAGGAACCATCCATGGGTAGATTCTCCCAATTGCCAACGTCAACCAATTGCGAGGTGTCCGGCTCCTCAGAAGAAGAGAATTGTAGTCAGTGGGCCCAAGGCCTCCATCAAATCGAAAAGCTGCAGCCATGAGACCCCTTTGGCCGAGTCTTCTGAAATCATCCACAGCCGCCTCCAAATCTAAAGATGTCGGGACTCTAAGAATCATCTGAGAGGGTGATATTTCGTTTCGGGCTTCTTCAAGCGCTTTAAGCTGGTAATCAAGCAATCGCCTAGCAGCTTCTGAGCCGAGAAGACCTCCAGCCATCATGGAGGGAAGCAGCAACATGTCTGTGGGACGAGAGGGTTGGATGTTCTCCTCAGTAGTGAAGGGCCAAGAGAAGACTACGGGATGGCTGACGCGTGTTTCCTCGCGTCCTAAGGTGGAATAGTACAGAGGAAGTCCGGTTGAGTGCTGTGGACCAATGAGCACGGGAATCCTGACAACGGACTCTCCCGCCTTCAGAACCCCCACTCTTGCAGGACCATCGTGACCTCGGTCAATCATCAATTCGCTCAAGCAGAGTCACCCTCTAATCTACACCAGCG
>JAEORS010000005.1:0-31283 GCA_016840795.1 Candidatus Thorarchaeota archaeon
TCCAGACCTTCACGTTCTTGATATACCACCCGTCATTGATGTCGTTGACACTTTCGCCTCTGACTGTCCAATCTCTGAACCAAAACCTAAGTTGGTAACCTCGACAGTCAGACGCAGTAAGGTATCTAGTGATTGTGCTTCCAGAACTATAACCGGCGGGATTGAAGGCTTCCCAAAACAGAGACTTTCCAGTTCTGTCAACCTGAAGGCACATATCATCGTCGCCTTGTAGCACAACCGGCCAACCTGCCTTCTTGAAATAGAACTCAAACTTGACTTGCTCAACATAGTAAGGCGATGAGGGAATAGTTGCACTTACAAATTTCAGTTGAAGGTCTGGATACACTTCATCGCCTTCGTTTTGTTCCTTCGCGAGACCAGTGCCGGTGTTGTAGACGCCGGGACTACATGAGTCGTATGTTACTGTGACTTGCGTCCACTGTTTGGGAACGCTGCCAATACCAGCATCAGCCGTTTGTATCAGAAGTGGTGCAATGACACAAAGCGCCAAGATGCAAACTAACAAGAACCGATGTTTCATCATCATCTCGAATCTCTCCGAAAGGGAGCAACACAGAACCAAGCAAATGGTCCGTACACTATGAATAGCTGCGCCAGAGAGATTTAAGGTCCTACACTAGAAGAAGGCTACCTGAGAGGTGGAAAATAGACGCGAAGGTCCCTATCGCCCACTCTTCTTTGTCCCAGTGCTAATTCCTACGGCGACCATTCCCAATATTAGCAATATCACGAGTAGCAGCGTCTGGCGCACAGGATCAAATGGAACAAAGCGAATCTCATTGTGCTCCCATTGAACAGTCACACTTGTGATGGAATCAGTGTTGTCAAAGATGAAATAGTATATGCCTTCTCCTAGTCTGATGTCGTATATGTGGTAGACAATATCGAACTGGTATTCATAGTTTTGGAAGTATGTTTCTCCGTCCGCAAACTCATTGAAGCCAGCAGTAGTCGTGACTATGAAAGTTATGTCAGTTCCAGTGGTGACTTCGACTGTGCCCGTGCACGTCGTCTCGTGATCTATACTGAAGACACTACTTCGATAACTCAAACCATCGACCGTAAAGACATCCGTGTGGGCCTGCGCCTCGACGGGGATTGCACCAATGCTGACCACAAGAATCATAGTCAAGAAGATTACGATAGAGGTTGTTCGCTTCATTATCATCATTGCAAAATCATCACACTACTAGATGTAGTCCATTCTACTTGGAGAATATTAGGGTCTCTTGTTTCTTAGATTGTCTGTAAATGCTTGGATATATTCTCACCTGAAAACACTCTGTGGAGAAGAATCGAGGAGGAAAGATACGTGTTTCGGAGCACGCGGCCATCTTACATCTGCATCTCTCCCTTACTGCAGATGCTTGAGCAATCCTATTGTGTTGACTACTCATGATGAGGCTTCGTTTCGTCCCGTCGCGCTGTCCGGTTCATTGACCAACCCAAATACGCCGGATACGCGAACACCAAGTTTACCCCAAGTAGGATGAATAGAAGAATCAACGGTGGGACGAGGGGCCCCCCAGGGTTCTGAGTAAATGTCCTGACTGCCATTAGTCCAACAATGCTTGTCATTGCAAAGACAACAACTGAGATCAAGAGGAATCTACGATAGTCCCCTGCAGCACTACATCTGAGCGAACAGTAGATGCCGCTCTTGCCGCTCCACGAAGCACTCACTTTTGTGTTTCCACACCATTCACAACGATGACCTGTGTCGCCGTACTGTCCTTGTCTAGGGTATAGTTGAGTGTCTGGCATATCGCCAATGAATACTGTGTCACTCCTTCGCCGTAAAGTCCATCCAACATATGCTGCATAGAGTGACCCAATGCTGGATCCAGAGATTAACAGTACAATGATTAAGGCGAAACCGGGCGCGAGAGGGCTCGTTGTTCCGTAGGGAGTTGCCCCCACCAAGATGATCTCGTACACTACCTGAGGGAACAGGAGAATCGCTAGGAAGAACGGTGTCATCAAGATCGCGACGAGCAGAGAAGTTCGATACTCGGCCGCAGCAAGGCATCTGAATGAGCAATAAGAGAACCTAGTTCCACTCCAACGACTTCTTGTTTCGGGCTTGCCACACCAAGAGCACACCCTTCCATTTTGCGCTACTTGCTCAGAGCTGGCATGCTCCTCAAATGAATCTTCCAAACACTCTTCGCTCCTCGAACACTAACACGGGATAACTACGATTATTGAACCTAATAGAGTTTTCAGACTGTCTTCGAAGTGCTTTCGCCAAGCACGGTTGCCTCTGATATTCGCGATTAGTTTTATCTGTCATGAACGAGTCTAATCTGTTGGCGAGTGAAATGAATCTCAATCCATGCGGCCATCTCTGTAACGGCTGTCCCAGCTATTTGAGCAAAGGTGACCCAACATGCGCAGGATGCAAGGACTCAAGTGGAAATCCATGGTGGGGCACGTGCAAGGTCTTTGAGTGCACTGCGCGAAAGAACCTTGATCACTGTGGACTATGTGGACGATTTCCCTGTGATATGCTTGCGACGCACTACGACCCAGATAATCCCGAGGGTCAACGAAACGCCGTTGTCAGGGCTGGAATCTTGGCCTATCGAACCAGACACGGTGACGACAAAGCTCTTGAGCTATTCAGAAAGATAAGGAAAGTCTAGGACCAGGAGAAGGCGTCTTGCAGCGGAACAAAGAACTATGTACCGACTGCGGATTCTGCACAACCGCTGTGGGCTGTCCTAGCCCAGGGCATTGTGTTGGCTGCAATTCATGTTACTTGGCATGTCCACGCGAAGCGATTCTTCCTGTTCGTTTTGAGCCTTCAGAAGACGTCATCATCACTGTGGACGGGTTGCCGTTTGAGGTACCAGGCAATGTCACAGTGAAGAAAGCACTAGAAACACTTGGCATGGTCTTCCACCGCTTTCCTAAGTCGACAAACCTCTTCGCACCCTGCGAAACAGGAGGATGTTACGCGTGTGCAGTTCTTGTAGATGGCGAGCTCCGACCCAGTTGTCATACGGCAGTGAAGCCCGGGCAGAGCATCCAGACCCAAGTTTCAGATGAGGTAAGTCCGCTACGCATTGTTGGCTGGTGCCAGCCCCACTCTGTTGGAGGTGTGGGAACACCGTGGTCCGAGAAAGCATCTGGCAAGGACTCTGAAGCCTATGTAGAGGCTGCTTGTTTCGCCGCTGGGTGCAACCTACGCTGTCGTACTTGTCAAAACTTCACCGTCACATACAACAGTTCAGCATCCGCAGTAACACCTGAACATGCCGCCTCTGAACTCCTGAAGTTGGCTCTACGTGTAGGCGTCAGGCGTCTGGCGATATCTGGAGGCGAAGCAACGCTGAACCGGCCATGGCTACTGTCCTTCTTCACATGGCTCAAGACACACAGTCCGAGCGACCTACGTCTGCATCTCGACACAAACGCAACAGTCCTGACTCCGGACTACATAGATGCACTTGTGGAGGCAGGAGTCACAGACATCGGCCCTGATCTGAAGTCGGCACGACTTCAGACGTTCGAGACAATATCCGGAATCAAGGACTCGACTCTGGCAAGAAACTATTGGACCACAGCATGGAATGCAGTCCGATATCTTGCTGACAACTACTATCCAGAACAACTGTTTGTGGGTGTAGGGCTCCCGTTCAATCCCGCCTTTTATCCTTCTTTAGAAGCCAAGTGGGCCGAGTTGCACGAGTGGGGCACTCGAGTTGCTGACATTGACAATCGAATTCAAGTGACTGTCCTAGACTACCGTCCCGAGTTCCGACGACGTGACATCGAACGCCCATCCACGGGAGAGATGCTTGAGGTCAAGGCTTTCCTAGAAGATACAGGTCTTCGAACCGTTATTGCGCAAACGCCATTTGGCCACCTTGCCCCATCTCAACCAGCACCAGACCGAGGAAACTACCCGTAACCAAAGAACGCCCGTGGGCTCCTGCCACGCCCAAAGACTATTCAATATAGTCGAAGAACAAGGCGTTGGAACTCCTTATTGATTGAGAGGCAGTATGATGTCAGAGAATGAAGAGAAAGGCAAGGCAAGCATCAAGGGCATGGCGGAACGCTTGGAGAATGCATTGACGGGAAGTTCTGATGAGCCTCTTGCCAATGGCACCCTCAATGAGCTCTCCGATAGCAGCTTCATGGATGTTGTCAGAAGACCAAGAACTGCGATAGTCGAGTTCTATACTACCACATGCCCATTTTGCAGACAGCTTAAACCTGTACTTGATGAGCTTGCTATCGATTACACATCGAGAATGTATTTTGCAAAGGTCAACATTGATGAGGTGGAGGGAGCCGCAGAGAAGTTCGATGTCAAGGGAGTGCCTCTTCTGGTTGCATTCAAGAAGGGAAATCCTGTCGCCAAGATGGAAGGGCTCAGAAGTATTGATGAACTGGATGGCTGGATAGACACTATCCACAAAGGTCTGCGTCCAATGGAACTGAGTCCAGGTCCAGTCACCAACCTCATCTTGGCCGACATGTAACACCAAGAAGAAAGCTCGAATCAGAGTCTGAGCTTGAATATATATTCATCATCTTCCATCTTCAGTTTGCTCTCAATGACCCTTCCTGTCTTATGCAGAAACCTGATCATCGGCACGTTCTTCGGATGTACGTGTGCTATGAATGCCCCAACTCCCTTGCTTCTGGCAATTCGCATTAGATGGTTCAGCATGAATGTGCCAATACCTCTGTTCTGATAGTCATCCTGCACAAGGAGTGCAAATTCCGCCTCGTTCTTGTGCCAGTCCAGCAGGTACCTTCCTGCTCCTATGATCTGTTCGGCCGTTCCTTCCTGGTTGGAGCAGATTGTTGCCACGATGCTGATGTCCCTCGACTGATCCACATCATAGAAGTCTTGGAGTGTCTGTCTGCGGAGGCTAGTGAGAGGGGTCAGAAATCTGAAGAATATGGACTCTTCACTTAGTCCATAGAACAGACACTTGATTCTGTCAGTGTCATCAGGTCGAATCAGTCTGAAGTCGACCTCGATTGGCCCATCTGGCCCCTCAAATGCCTTCTGCACTTCATATTCAATCGGAAAGTACGTACCTTTGACTTGGAATGGCACCTGGTCCTCGAAGACATAGCGCAACTCCTTGGCTGCCTCAAGTAGATCGTTCCTGAAGTCTGGATGCGCTATTGCAATGAGTGAGAGCACGCGTTCGCGAATTGTCCTCCCTCTTAGAGTTGCTTGGCCGTACTCCGTTATTACTACCTCCACATCTCCCCGCGTTGTCACGACACCTGCGCCTTCACTAAGCCTCGGAACGATTCTTGATACCTTTCCATCCAAGGCAGTAGAGGTCATACATATGATGGCCTTGCCACCGGGAGACATAGATGCCCCCCGAATGAAGTCAACCTGTCCTCCAATTCCACTATAGAATCTGTGGCCTATAGAATCGGAGCAGACTTGACCGGTGAGATCCACCTCCAGTGCAGAGTTGATTGCCACCATCTTATGGTTCTGAGCTATGATTGATGGATTGTTCACATAGGCAGTGTCCCTGAACTCGAACATGGGGTTGTTGTCAATGTAGTCATAGAGAGTCTTCGTTCCCATCGCAAAGCTTGCTGTAATCTTGCTTCTATTGATGCTCTTCTTCTTGTTCGTCACAATTCCTCTCTCGATTAGTTCGATGATACAATCCCCGAACCTCTCCGTATGAACTCCAAGATCAACAACGCCGGAATCAAGAAGGCTGTCAGCTACTGCTTGAGGTAGTACACCTATCCCCATCTCAATCGTAGACTCGTTTTCTATCAGTCTGGCCACATAGCTCCCAATCAGCTGACTCTTTACGTCGACCTCCGCCGAAGTAACCTCCCTGATTGGTTCATTGTGACACACCAGATAGTCGATATCGCGGATGTGAAAGAAGGAATCACCATGAGTCACTGGCATTCTTTCATTCACTTGGGCAATAACGAGGTCAGCGTTCTCAGCGGCTGACTTCGTTATGTCGACTGAGATTCCAAGAGAGCAGTAGCCATGCTCGTCTGGTGGACTCACCTGAATCATCGCCACGTCTAAGGGCAATCTCTTGGTCCTGAAGAACATCGGAATGTCTGAGAGGTGTGCTGGAGTATAATCCGCCCTCCCCTCATAGACCGCACTTCGAATGTTGTCTGAAACAAAGAAGCTGTTGTGTCTGAAGTGTTCCTGAAACTTCGGGTCCGCTGAGGGCGTGTCACCCAGTGTTAGGATATGGATGATCTCATTGTCTGCCATTCTATGAGCGTTATTGGCCAGTTCCTGGAGAAGATGAAATGGCACTCCACACCCTGTCCCAAGGAATATCCGTGTGCCTCTCTTAATCTTCCTAATGACCTCACTTGCACTGAGTATCTTGTCCTTGTATCTTTCAGTCCACTGCTCACTGGACATTACAGACTCCTCGGATTGCCGGGTGAATGACGTCTTGCTCCTAATAGAGGTTTGGACCCGTAGAATCGATAGTGAATACCTGTGATAAGAATGTGTGCGAGCGCACCGACGAGAGTTCTAGAGTGTGAGCTTGAAGATGTACTCCTCATCCTCCATAGACAAGCGACTCTCAGTCACCAGCCCTGTCCCATGAATGAAACGAATCATTGGCTGATTCTGAGGATGCACGAAGGCAACAAAGGTGTCCACACCCTTGCTCTTGGCAATACGCACAAGATGATTGAACAAGAACGTTCCTATTCCCTTGTGCTGAAAGTCATCATGAACAAGAAGTGCAAACTCAGCCTCATTTGTGGTCCTGTTAAGGAGATATCTCCCAGCACCTATAATCCTCTCCGTTCCACCTTTTTCATGTGGCGTAATCACAGCGACGATGGAGATGTCGCTATCTTGATCCACATCGTAGAAGTCTTGGAGTGTACGTCTTGGTATTGATCTCAAGGGCAGTAGGAATCTGAAGTATTTGCTCTCTTCGCTCAGTCCGTAGAACAAGTTCTTGATTCGATCCGAGTCGTCAGGTCGAATGAGTCTGAAGTGGACCGTGGTCTTCTCGCCCTTCGGTCCTCGAAATTCATCTTGGGCCTCATATTCCATTGCGAAGTAGGTTCCCTTTGCCTTGAACGGAATCATCCAATCATAGACATAGTGCAGGTTCTTTGCTGCCTCCAAGAGATTGTTCCTGAAGTCGGGATGCGCAATTGCGATTAGTGATAGGACTCTCTCTCTAATTGACTTTCCATGAAGCGTTGCCATCCCATATTCTGTGACAACCACATCAACATCTCCCCTTGTGGTGACCACTCCTGCTCCTTCACTTAGTCTTGGTACAATCCTCGAGACCTTCCCGTCCATTGCTGTGGCCTGCATACAGATGATCGCTTTGCCATCTACCGACCGAGATGCACCGCGAATGAAGTCCACCTGCCCACCTATGCCGCTGTAGAACTTGTGGCCAATGGAATCTGCACAGACCTGCCCTGTCAGATCTATCTCTAGTGCGGAGTTGATGGCAATCATCTTCCTATTCTGGCCAATGACTAAGGGGTCGTTGACGTATTCTGTGGGATAGAAGTGGAACAATGGATTGTCATGAACATACTCGTAGAGCTTCTTAGAGCCCATGGCAAATGACGCAATCACCTTGTCCTTGTGAATAGATTTCATTCTGTTAGTGACGACGCCGTTCTCAATGAGGGATATCAGACTGTCACTGAACATCTCTGTGTGGATTCCCAGGTCTCTGACGCCGGTCTCAAGTAGATTGTTTGCCACCGCCTGGGGCAAAGCACCAATTCCCAATTCAAGAGTGGACTCATTCTCTATAAGCCTCGCCACGTATCTTCCAATCAAGTCAACGGTCTCATCTACCTCGGCAGCCTGGAACTCACGAAGAGGTTCAGTGTGGGGTACAAGGTAGTCGATGTCACGAACATGTAGAAACGAGTCACCATGAGTCACTGGCATTCGTTCATTAACTTGTGCTATGACTAAATCTGCACTCTCTGCAGCCGATTTTGTGATATCGACAGAAATTCCAAGTGATACGTATCCAAAGTGGTCAGGAGGACTCACCTGTATCATCGCCACATCCAGGGGCATTCTCCTATTCCTGAAGAGTCGTGGAATGTCTGAAAGCATAATTGGAGAGTAGTCTGCCCGCCCTTCTGATACCGCGTCTCGAATGTTGTCAGAAACGAAGAAAGTGTTGTGCCTGAAACACTCCTGAAACTTGGGGTCGGCAGAAGGTGTATCTCCTAGGGTTAGAAGATGCACTATCTCATTGTCAGCCATCTGGTCGGCGCTCTTTGCCAGCTCCTGAACGAGATGATATGGCACCCCACACCCCGTTCCCAAGAAGATCCGTGCACCTCTCTTGATGTTCTTGATTGCCTTTGTGGCCGTCAGTATCTTCTTCTTGTGTTTCTCAGTCCAATCTTCCTTGAGCATCGTTATCTCCTCTCACTACTGGGCTCAAGCCGCTGGAGGTTCCATATAGGCGTTTGCAAACTGACAATAGCTCGGCTGTCACTTCCTATGTACGAAACCTTATCAGTTAGGAACCTCGCGCCCCGGCGCAAGACTAGACAATCATTCTGGTGAGAATTTCAATGTCTGAAGAAAAAGTCGGAAACCGAAATCTAGTGATTCTCGGTGCAATCATTGTCCAGCTCTGTCTGGGCTCGATATACGCCTGGTCATTCTTCCAGACTGCTCTCAGAGGGGGCGCATACTCATGGTCCGCACTCTTTACACAGCTACCATTTGCTGCTGGGTTGGCCTCATTTGCGCTCTTCATGATATTCGCAGGAAGATGGCAGGACAGAGTAGGTCCACGCAAGGTTGCCACATTCGGTGGCATACTTCTTGGTGCAGGCTATATGCTCTCATTCTTGGTTGACATTGTGGCGGCAGGTAACGAAACAATTGGGACCATTTGGCTCATCATCACGTACGGAATCATCGGTGGAGCCGGCATAGGCTTCGCGTACGTGTGTCCGATTGCCGCACTTGTAAAATGGTTCCCTGACAAGAAGGGCGCCATAACAGGAATCGCAGTTGCTGGATTCGGAGGTGGCGCACTTGTGTTCGGTTATGTGGAGCAATTCCTGCTGGGAATGTTCGATGTGCCCACGACTCTACAGGTTGGCACTCCGTTCCTCATTCTTGGCATCACTTACCTAGTACTCGTGGTCCTAGGCTCTCAGGTCCTTGTGAACCCGCCTGAGGGTTGGCTGCCCGCCGGCTACATTCCACCAACCACAACAGCCGATGGCAAGGGTCTTGACACCCTCCCGGGAGAGATGATTCGCACTACAAGCTTCTGGCTTCTATGGCTGATGTTCGTCTTTGCAGCCACGGCTGGTCTGATGACTCTGGGCAACGTGAAGAGTGCTGCAATAGAGGTTGATCCTCTTGGAGGTGCCACCTTCGCGGCTGTCATCGTGGGCGTAATGAGTCTACTCAATGCAGCCGGCAGAATAGTGTGGGGTGCTGTTTCTGACAAGCTAGGAAGAGAGAACACAATGATGACAATGTTCCTCGTTCTAGCACTTGGTATGTTTACCTTCGCATACATCGTGACCCTGGCAGTAGACTGGGTCGCTGTGATGCTAATTGCATCCCTAATCGGCTTCTGCTTTGGAGGCAATTTCGCGCTGTTTCCTTCAGCTACAGCAGACTTCTGGGGTTCTAGGAACGTCGGCAAGAACTACGGTGTGATGTTCACAGCCTATGGTATTGCTGGCATCACTGGTGCCTTTGTTGCAGGTCCAATAGTTGACACCACAGGATCCTACTTCATGGCGTTCATTGTGACTGGCGTGCTTGCAATCATCGCAGTCGTTCTGACACTTGTGCTGAAGCTCAGACGGAAGAACGCGTAAATCAACATCCACTCTTGAGGTCACGGACAAGGGTCTGTGACCTCTTGATGTTCCCTTTCAATCACATCTATTGACAGTTCATTCGTGATTGTAGACTGCCCAAACCCGACGCCAAGATTGACGTTATTTGACAAGCTTCATAAGGATGTGAATTCGCGCCGTCGGCAAAGCATGGACGCTTAGGGTGACAAATCTCATGGCTGAAGAGAAGAAAATCACAGTCACGAGCCAAGAGGAGAGGCGATTCACACCTCCACCGAGTTTCGTCGACAAGGCCTACATCAAGAGCCACGATGAGAGGATGAAGCTCTGGAAGGAGTCAGTTGAGAATCCCAATGAGTTCTGGCTCAAGATTGCGAAGGAAATGATCTATTGGAAGAAGGAGCCAACAAAGGGGTTCGACTTTAAGGACAAGGAGAAGATCCATTTTACTTGGTTTGAAGATGGCATCACCAACATGGCCTACAACTGTCTTGACAAGCATGTTGAGGCTGGCAATGGTGACCAGATTGCACTCATCTGGCAGGGTGATCCACTGGACGAATCCAAGACCTACACATACAAGCAGCTACTCAGTGAGGTCAACAAGGCTTCGAATGTTCTCAAGAACCTCGGCGTGAAAAAGGGTGACAGGGTCACTATGTATCTGCCAATGATTCCTGAGCTTACCATTATCATGCTCGCCTGTGTAAGGATTGGTGCAATCCACAGCATCGTCTTCGGCGGTTTCACTGCAGACTCTCTGAAAGACAGAATCCTTGACTGTGAGGGCAAAGTCTTGGTAACCGCAGACGGCTATTACCGCAACGGCAAGATTGTACCCCAGAAGAAGAACGCAGACCGGGCCCTCGAGGAAACCCCAAATGTCGAGAGCGTCTTGGTGGTACAAAGGATGGGCATGGATGACACGCCGTGGACCGAGGGCAGGGATGCCTGGTACCACGAGGAGCTAGCCAAGGTCGATGACAAGTGTGAGCCTGAATGGGTGAACGCTGAGGATCCGCTCTTCATACTCTACACCTCTGGTTCCACCGGTAAGCCGAAGGGAGTTCTTCATACAACTGGAGGTTACATGACCTATACCACGTACAGCTTCAAGACCATCTTCGATTGGCATCCCGGCGATGTCTACTGGTGTACCGCAGACATTGGCTGGATTACTGGGCACTCCTACATCGTTTATGGCCCTCTTTCCGCTGGTGCAACCACCTTGATGTTCGAGGGCACTCCCACGTATCCAGATAACGACCGATTCTGGCTGGAGGTCGAGCGCTGGAAAGTCACTCAGTTCTACACAGCTCCTACAGCAATTAGAGCACTGATGAGATTCGGCGATGAGCCTGTGAAGAGGCATGATATGTCCAGCCTGAATCTGCTAGGCACTGTGGGCGAGCCAATCAACCCTAAGGCTTGGATGTGGTACCACGAGGTTGTCGGCAAGGAGGACTGCCCCATAGTGGATACTTACTGGCAAACAGAAACAGGCGGAGTCATAATCACACCCTTGCCAGGCGCTACAGCGACGATCCCCGGCAGCTGCACGCACCCGTTCTTCGGAGTAGACCCCATAATCGTTGACGAAACCGGTGCGGCCGTTGGTCCCAATGAGGGTGGCTACCTGTGCATAAGAAAGCCCTGGCCCGGCCTCATGAGAACCGTCTATGGCGACCATGACAGATTCATCAACACCTATTGGATCCAGTACAAGGATCCTGATACCGGTGACCCAATGTACATGACCGGGGACGGATCGAGGTTCAATGAGGACGGCTACTATTTTGTCATGGGTCGTATCGACGACGTTCTCAAGGTTTCTGGACACAGACTTGGCACTGCTGAGATTGAGTCTGCACTCGTCAAGCATCCGGCGGTGTCAGAGTGTGCAGTTGTTGGATTCCCACACGAGATTAAGGGAGAAGACATCTACGTCTTCGCTACTCTGCGGGTTGGTGTCGACAAGACTGATGACTTGAGGCAGGAGCTCAAACTGCACGTGCGCAGGGAGATTGGCCCAATCGCAACTCCCGCGAAGATTCAGTTTGCTGATGCATTGCCGAAGACCCGTTCAGGCAAGATTATGCGAAGAATCCTGAAGCGGATTGCAGCAGGTCAGATTGACGACATTGGCGACACCACGACCCTGGCCGACCCGACGGTCGTTGAGACCCTCATCAAAGAACGACTCTAGTAAGAGTTCAACGAGAGTGCTCGAATGGGCCTCTCTCTCCCCTCTTTTTCTGACTATCTATGATTTCTGCATTAGAAATACAAAACTGTATATAGCAACGCCATATTAACAATAGTCAATTTCCAGTCATAGTTGGAATGGCCCATGAATGACATCGAGGCCTTTGCAGGTTTCCCGAAAGAAGCGCTGAGATTCTTCGGAGAGCTGAAGGAGAATAACCATAGAGAGTGGTTCTTGGAGAGAAAGAATGACTATCAAGAGTATGTGTTGAAACCTGCTCAAGCATTCGTAGTTGCTCTTGGTGAACGACTAGCAGCTGTATCTGACGGAATCAGGTATGACACACGTACGAATGGTCGTGGGTCAATATTGCGAATCCATCGCGACATTCGCTTCAGCAAGGACAGAACGCCATATCATACCAGACTGCGAATTAGGTTTTCGGAGGAGGCCGGAGAGAAGAAGGGACACCCCGGATTCTTCTTCGGAATGGATGATGAGGGCGGCATGCTCCTCGGAGGGTTGTATGCCTTCCCCAAGCCCCTTCTTGAGAAATACAGACAGGCAGTAGTGGATGAGGAGGCCGGGGCAACTCTCGCAAAAGCTGTCAACGAAATCAACAGTCTGCCGGGATACACGATTGGAGGCAAGCACTACAAGCGAGTTCCAAGAGGATTTGATGCTGATCATTCGAGAGCCAATCTTCTTCTCCATAACGCATTGTACGTTCACTCACCCAAGATTCCTTCCAGTGTTCTTCAGAAGCCCGACTTGGTTGAGGCCTGTTTTTATAGCGCTCTGAAGATGGCACCAATCCATCACTGGTTGATCCAACTATCCCAATAGCAACTCATACCACTTCCTGTTGAGTTGCCTTGTTCTCGGTCTTGGACAAACGTGGCAGAAAGCGACCTGTTCTCTCCATGTAATCCATGTACTCGTCCCCAAACTGATCAGTCAACATTCTTTCTTCAATCCTCGCAATCCAATAGAATGGAATCGCAACAGAAATGGCGAATAGGATAAGCAACAGGTTGCCCGAGATAAGTGAAACAGAGATGGAAAACAGATTGAGGGTGAAGTACATTGGATGTCGGACTCTGCTGTAGGGTCCTGCTGTAATTAACTGGTGCTCTTCCTGAATCTCCAGCTTGGCAGAATACTGTCTTCCGAGGGAGTGATGAATCCATCCAGTGAGTGCTACGCCGACAACGGCCAATCCTACTCCAAGCCAGCGAATCCATAGTGGCAGAGAGAGGCGAAACACCTGGATCCACTGTGGGACTACAATGTATAGGCCCATGCTCACAAAGTACCCGAGGATTGCGATACTGAGAGCCACCGTGGCCTTGGTCCACTGAGTAACCTCCTTCTCACCTGTTCTTCCAATATTCTGAGTTCTGTAGAATATTCTGACTCCTGCGAACACGGCGTAGATCGAAATGAAGAGGATCTTAAACATGAGTTCGTCATCCATGGTCACTCACCTCATTGTATTGGTACCTATGGACATAAAAACATACTCTACAGTCAGTTTTCATACCCTTCGGTCAGTTTATATGCCGGAATGTATAGAAATGAATGTGACTCATGATGCCCAAGGTCGTGCCTGAATACAAGGAAGAGGCGAAGAAGAGAATAATCAGACACGCGACCAAGCTACTATCTGCAAAGGGGTACTCCAAGACTAGGATGATTGACATTGCTGAAAGTATGGGTGTTAGCAAGGGCGCGATCTACCAGTATTTCGAGAGTAAGCAGGAGCTTCTGTTGTCAGTGCTTGAAACACACGCAGATATCAGAGGGAGAGAAGTCAGTAGCCTACTGGACTCCGGAAACATCACTGCCATATCCACTGAGGAGTTCTTCGATAGAATGCTATCACTACGGATGGGGAGTCTTGCCCTCACCTTAGATCTTCTTCGCGATTTGGCTACCAACAGTCCCGCACTGAAGTGGATCAAGGAGAGTTACGAGTCATGGGCAGAGGGAGTTTCCAAGATGATTGACGATTTCAAGGAAGAAGGTGTCGTCAAGAAGGAGGTTGATTCAGAATCTGTAGCCAGAGCAATCTTGGCTCTCCGTGACGGTCTTTATGGCTCACTGAGCCTAGGAAGCGACGTGTCAAAGGCCAGAAGGACGTGGGTCACCGTGATGGGACTTCTAATGAACGAGATTCTTGTGAACCCCAATGGAGCGTAGGCCTTACACTGACCATTGCGTCGATGTGCGTCTTATTAATGCAGTATCCGTCTTGGATTGTTTCACAAGCCCGTCTGCAAGAATCGGAGGACTCAACTAGCCATGGCAAGCCAAATTCCCACATCATACAGGAAGCCAATCATCGCCGTGATTCTCGTTATCGTGGTCACGGCATCAGCGTTAATTATCGTAGGAACGCCGACAGGAATGGAAGGTGTTAGAGTAGCGGTATATGACGGTGGAGGGGTTCAGCCGTCAAGCAAGGATGCGCTCGACAGCATGTTTGCTTGGATGCGGACGAACGTGGGTCACGTGAATGAAACCTCAATTCGAGAAGGGGCTCTTGCAGACTACGACATCCTAGTCATACCGGGTGGAGGCGGATTCGAAGCGTTCCTCCAGAATGAGGGGATGGATGCGATTTGCCAGTTCGTTGAGGATGGCGGTTCGTACTTTGGTATCTGCGGCGGAGCGACATTCGCAACAGACGTGGGATTGAGGCTCTATAACGGTACGTACCATTCCTGCGTAGCAGGCATTGGGCAATTCCTGATGGAGATGAACGTGAACAGGAGTTCGACTGGTCCGGATCTATCGGGTGAACCGGAATCCTATTCGATATTCTACTGGAATTCTGGCCACTTCAGTAGTGACGGCATGTCTGGCACAATCCCTATAGTCACGTACCCAGACAACGGCCTACCCTGCATGATTGCATTCAAGTATGGAGCAGGAAGAGTGTTCCTCTCCAGTCCACATCCTGAGTTTGAGGAGGGTTCTAACCGAGACGGAGTCACCTACTTTGATGCTCTGAGTGATCCGGATTCTGAATGGGGGCTCCTACTCAAAGTCTGCCGATGGCTCATACAAGCGTCTGACTCATGAAAGGCAGAAACCGGAAGGCATGTATGCCTGATCTCTGGTTCATTGTGCCAATGTTTCAGGAATCCAAGAAGAAATCCCCCAGTTCCACAATGCCACGAGGGAAATACGGGATAAATGCTCGAAATCTCTGTCCCTCAATGGTCAAGGTCAACACCTGTCCCGACCTATAGCTTTGTCCTGCCCAGAATATGCCCTCTTCATTTGTAGGGACTATCTCGCTAATCAGTTCATCTGTGGCGAAGATACGAACATCGACGCCTGCAGCAGGAATCCACTCACCAGATGCTTCGTTTGTCGCGTTCCAACGATAGACATGTCCTCTGACATATGCTGGCTCGCCAGGAAGAATCAACGCAGGAGCGGGAGAGTACTCACTAAGAAAGACTGGGGCCGTGAACATCGAGCCAGACGTCACGAAGATTATAATGAGTATTAATATGAAGGCGATTCCACGCCTTGGCAGTTTGCCCATCCGGGGAACTACTTGTCCCCTTCGGATTTTTTTGCAAGACTCTCATATAGGCCATAGAGTCGGTCAACCATCCTGTCCACGATGGCTGTAGAAATGACTATCCCAAAACCAATTACAATGGCACCTACGCTGGAAACGCGGACCCATTCAATGCCTGACCAGATGATGTAGTCGGCGACAAGTTCACCAAGACCCCACCAGATGATGATGAGTCCAACAAGCATCACAAGGCGAAACACCAACTTAATCTTCCAGTAGCCACTTCCTTGGGCGTCATCGGAACCCATTCCCACACCTCAACTTCTTAGACGACCGGCTTGCTTTTAGAGTATCCTTTTGAGTAAGATTTGTACTGATTACAACCAGTAATATTCCGGAAGAAACTACAGTATGGATGTTCTGGTGCTCAGAAGAAGGGGGAAACCGCATCTAGGATCTTCTTTACCATACTGCGGTTGAACCTTGCCACACCCTCCTCTTCTGCCCTCTCTTCCTGATCTTCGAGTTCGGGACAGGGTCCGCCCTGCAAGCCGTCAAGTGTAGCTCTGACACAAGGTCCCATTGTCAATGGATTGTAGCCTCCTTCCAATACCCAGAAAGACCCCTTCATCCCACAGGACTTGACAAGCCCTTCGACTGCAGATGCTATGAACCAGTAGGTCGTGGAGTCTATAGCCATCTCTCCGATTGGGTCAGCGAAATGAGCATCATAACCAGCTGAAACAGCAATAACATCTGGGTTGAAGCTCTCAATGGCAGGAGTCACTATCTTCTCAATTGCGAACCTGTAGGATGAGTCCGGAGATTCCAGGTGCATAGGGATGTTGATGTTAGTGCCTCTTCCGTTCCCATGTCCAGTTTCCATATAGTGACCAATACCATTGCTTGTGAAGTCATACTCGTGGATACTGATGTATTGCACATTTGGGTCCTCATAGAATATCTCCGACGTACCATTTCCGAAGTGATCGTCTATGTCCAGAATGGAAACTCTCTGAACTTGATTCTCATTCAGAATATCTCTGACTGCTATAGCCACGTTGTTGAAGAAGCATAGACCCATGGAAGAGGAGGTTGTGGCGTGATGGCCGGGCGGACGCACAAGGGCGAAGGAATGTCTGCACCCATTTGTAGCTGTAAGCTCTGCTGCAAAGAGCGCACCACCAAGTGCATGCATAGCCGATGACCATAGATTCTCACTTGCCCAAGCAGAGTCCCCCAGCGACCCACCTCCCAGTTCCGACATTAACTCCACTGATTGCACTAGATACGGCTTGTGAACAAGCAGTGCATCCTCCTTTGTTGCCTGAGTGGTCTTGAACTTCCTGATGCCTTCCAGAGCTTTCGATTCTTCGAGGTACTGTAGCGTCATCTGAATCCGTTCAGGATTCTCATACGCCTCTAGGCTGGGCTTGATGAACGGCGCCACGTGCTGGTCAAATCCTGACTGCTCGATGAGAGTCATTGCACCTTGATTCAACTCGACTCAAATCGAGTGGATAATACAGTTTCCTTATACCCTTTCAGTGGACGGATTGATCAGGGTTGCAGAGTCTACTCACAATACTACTCAGTTGCAATTCGGAATGGCACATAGTCCGTCATTCGAGTTTCCTTTCCGAGCACTCTGAGTCCTGCAACTATCTGCCCTCGGTGATAGGTCGCGTGGTTTACCATGTGGAACAAGAACTCGTCGAATCTCAGTTTGATCTTCTTGCCGTCTGCATCAAACTCCAAGTTGTCAACAGACCTTGTTTCTATGAGGTCTACCAGCTTTCTGTTGTAAGCCGCCATGAAATCGAATAGTTCATCCCTTGTCATTTGGTCGAAGCTGGGCTCTTCTCCTGGCTCTTCGCCAGTCCAATCATGATACCATTCCCACGTGTCTTGTGCGAGATGTACATACCTGTCACGAATGCTCCTCATGTTTTCCCCAGGTGATTCATTGAATTCGCCATCAGTTAGAGTCTTTACAATGTCCCAGACTGAGCCGTTCGCCCAGACCAAGTATTGACCCAATCTCTTCAGAAGTTCCATGAGATTTACCTGCGCTTCTCACTGAAAAAGGCCGTCATCCGTGTGTCATATCAAAGATCGATTCGCGTGGCACCTAAAGGATGACTTAAGAGCCTGCCCTTCAGTCTTCGCTTCCAGAAGATGACTAAGCAGCGAAGCACGTCGATGAGAATAACAGGCGCAATCCTTGCATGCGTTATATTCGGTACTTGGGTGCTAGTCGACATGTACCTGCTTTCCTCAGTTGTGGCAGAGTTCAGCTACCCTGTCTATGAACTCGTGACTTATGGGTCGTGGTTCATTGTGATTCTCATAATACTAGTAGTGTGTTCATGGTCAGGTTGTTTTCCCACACGACGCCCTGACTCCGGATTAGCAGACCAAGACTAGAGCTATCTAGAAGGTCTGATCTGCCCACTCAAGACCCGCGAGCCAAGTGTTCTAATATGAGTATCCTAATCCCATCAGGAGTGACCCAGGATGAAGTTCATAGTTGATCTTCCAGTTCCTCCAGTGTCAGGCGGCACCGTTGAGATGGTGGTTGATTGGGCTGTCATGGCTGAAGATGCAGGATGGGACTCGTTTTGTCTGTGGAACCATCTTCTCATGTCCTATCCCGAACCAAGTGAATCGTTTGACCCGTGGGTACTCTACTCAGCAATTGCCGCCAAGACTGAGAGAATCAGGTTGGGTCCAACACATGCTCCATTACCAAGACTGCGCCCTTGGAAGCTAGCTCGTGCGCTGAGCACACTTGATCGGCTATCAAACGGTCGAGTGATTCTCGGCGCAGTGATTGGTACAAAGGATGACTTTGAGGTCTTTGGGGAGGAGAGTAGGGCCACAATTCGCGCCGAGAAACTAGATGAGGGACTCGAGATCCTCGAAGGTCTGTGGTCTGGAAGACCATTTTCCTATCAAGGAGAGCACCACACAGTGAAGGAAGTGACCTTCTCTCCCACTCCTGTTCAGAAGCCAAGAATCCCTGTTTGGATTGGAGGAATGTTGCCAAGCAAAGCACCATTCAAGAGAGCTGCTAAGTGGGACGGTGTAATGCCTGCTCGTATGTGGCCAGATGAGCTCTCTCCTGAAGACCTCCGTAGCATCTTACAGATAATTGAACATCACCGAGACTCTCTGAGGAACTTCGACGTTGTGGTCGGCGGTAAGACTTTCGGGGATTCAAGTAGAGACGAAACGATTCTCCAACCTTGGATTGAGGCGGGCGCTACCTGGTGGTCTGAGGGACTCAATGCTTGGAGAGGGCCGCGCGAGGAACTCGAAGAACGTATTCGAATGGGCCCGCCCGAAGTCTAGACTCACTCAATCATATCAAAGGCTTTGTCAAACGCTTTGAGCGCAGCCAAACAGTGAACAGTGATCTTGCCAGCCCATTCTCTCTCTGCAATAGGCCAAACATCCTCATACTGACCCCACTTCCATGTCGGCCACCAGCCGCCGTCGTCTGCTTGTTTCCTTACCTCTTCTCCCAAGAGTTCGTAGACATCCCCCGGTCGAACCATAAGAAGGGACTCCGGTGTCGGAGCGATCCAGAAGATTCTGATCTCGCCAAGTATCTCTGGAGTGAAAGGGCCAAGTCTTCTGAAGGTTCGTTCTATCTTGTAAAGAGCCGTGGACATCAGAGGTTCTGGCAGACTTTGATAGGCTCGTTCCCAACACATCACGTTGTATAGTCCCTCGATTGTTTCCGAGCTCTCCAAGTTGGCAAGTGCCCGCTTGTTCATCTGTTTGAGCATTTCCTCTGGTACAAGCTCTGAGTATCTATTGCAATATCCTATCAGCTCGGCACTAGGATTCGGCCAACTGGACTCCTTAGGTGGTACAAGCTCCTCCATATGCCACCAAGGCGCATGAGGCTCTTCGTTGACGTCCATGAATGTGTAAGTCCAATAGTGATGTTCCGAGTCGTAGGTGGATAACAGATACTCCATGACGCGCTGAATGACTGGGCTGTCGACCTTGAGCCCAATCTCAACGCAATACTGCAGCCCGACAGATGATGCAAACGGCGAAGACGCCTTAAGCCTGAGATCTGGCTCTATTGCATTCCCAAATCCACCATCCGGATTCTGATATTTCATCAATTCTTGAAGGACTGCATCGACTGAGCCATTCTCGAAATGATACTCGAACATTGCAAGGTCGACTGTCCTGGCATTCTTCTCTATGAAGTCACGGGCTTTCGAGAATGCATCAGAAGTCAACTTCAATTGCAGACCTCGAAACTCGCTCAGAGTCCTGTCATTTAAGCGACGTGTTTGTGTGGCTCACGTGCAAAGGCTTATATCAATAGTGATATCTATATTGATATCGGAAGTGATATCGAAACCGATATCCACAAGATAATTGGAGAAGTCGTAAGAGATGTGTAACGAAAGACTCGGAATGAATAGATGCAGCACCCATGGGCACGGATCACGTGGGCCTTGGATCAGAAGGATGGCATCAGCGCCGAAGGGCCTGCTAAGACATTATGTATTGAAGCTTCTGAAAGAGAAGCCGATGTCAGGTGCCGAGCTAATCAGGGAGATTACGGAGAAAACGGAGAATCGCTGGAAGCCAAGCCCTGGATCAGTATACCCTCTCTTGTCATGGCTACTCGACTCAGGATATACTGAGGAATCTCCTGAGCAAGAGGTCGGTGTCAAACGCTATTCACTGACAGAGGCGGGTGAGAAGCTGCTTGAGGAACATGAGGAGAGAAGGAAGGAACACCATGGAGGATTCCCCTTTCACGGCATGCCTTTCCTATGGTTTGACTCATTTCCTGAGGAAGCCAAGGAAGTCGTTGAGAGCCTAGGGAATCTCCGTCGAGTGAGTCAGGCTCTCTTTAGACGTCTGAGAGAAGACCTGTCAGAGGACACGCTCAAGGAATTGAAAGAGCAGATTGATGAAACGACAGCCAGACTCGAGGTTATTCTCAAGAAGAAGAACACCTAGTTCTCCTTCATGCACAACATAGGAGTGGGCCCTATGGCCCTTCCATTCTTCGGAAGCCTTTTTACACTCAATGGCGTTGCATATCACACTCATCCATATTGGAGGCTATAGGAGATGGTGTCAGTCGTAGTCCTAATCAAAGCCGAGGCCGGAACAATCTGGGACGCCTGCAAGCATATCACGGAAATTGATGGCATTACCAGAGCCGATGTCGTAACGGGTCCCTATGATGTCATTGCGTATGCGGAACTACCATCTGTGGAGGACTTGAGACGCCTGATGAAGTCAGTCCACGAAGTGGAAGGCATCAACCGTACCGAAACATGTGTTTCAATCTAAGTCCACCCAGTTGTACCTCCAACCCACATACGAGAGTGCCTTATTCCACCTCGCGTTAGTTTTGGTGAGTTTAGTTGATATGAGGTCGCTGAATGAACGAGATTATAGAAGCTGAGATCATACAGTCAACCCTAATCCGTGCGACTCCAGAGAAGGTCTATGATGCATTTGCCACAGGAGCCGGTCTGGACAGCTGGTTCACTTCCGGGTCTGAGGTGGATGCTCGTTCAGGTGGTACAATCAAGTTCAGTTGGAAGGATTGGGGTCCAGACAAATATACACAAGTGTCCAAGGGGCAGGTGCTGGAGGCTGAGAGGGGTAAGCGGTTTGTGTTTCAATGGAGCCCTGACAATCCCGACTATGTCACAACCATCGAGATTGACCTCGAAGCAACAGAGGAGGGTACAGTCTTTCGTCTACGAGAACATGGCTACCGCAATACACCAAGCGGCAGAGCTGCGATGGCTGAATGTGCAGCCGGTTGGGGTGAGGCTGTCACCCTCTTGAAGTTCTATGTAGAGCATGACATCGTATACTGATTCTACTTAGTCGCTAGAGCAGACCTAGTCTGAGCTTTCGTATGATGAGGACGCCCAGAGCTGTCTATGGGCCGTAACTCAAGAAATGCAAGGACTCGATTAGAGCCTACCGGGATCACTAGCCTATCTGTCCGTATGAAATCAGCTCATATGCATTAGACACCTTGATTCTTCTCGAAACCTGACCAAAACGCACCTTCTATTCTGGTGGAAGCATGACTGATAATGGAAGACTTCGCGAAGAGGCCGAGCAAATAGTCGAGGCACTTGATATCCTAGATCTTCTGAATGCCTATGGTCATGCCCGCATAGTTGGCAGCGTTGCGCTGGATCTGATCGTCAAGAGGGATATCGACATTCATACGCTAGTCCTGCTCAACGATTTACTTGAGGTAGCACAGCATCTTCTTCGTGTGCTGCTACGTACGGACGGTATTAGAGAGGTAAGAGTGACAGACTTCCGAGAGAGAGACTCGATGAAGCTGACTGTCGACGAGTATCAGGGGGTTTCGGGTAAATGGACCATCGACTTCTGGCTTACAACGAATGTAAGCACTACAGGGTTCGAGGTGGTAGAAGCATTGGAAGGAAACCTAGATGAAGAACAACGAGAAGCGATTCTCAACATCAAAAGACACTACCACATTCGTGGTCTTCTTCAGAATGGCATCAGCAATCTAATCTACCGCGCAGTGGCAGAGGACGACGTAAGGGACCTCAATCATTTTGAACAGTGGCTATCTAAGACTCGAATAAAGAGAATGGATATGGACAGCAGGGTATGGTCTCGTGACCGCTGAACCCTGCATTCCGGAAAGGTCGAGTGAGGAGTCTAATAACCTTAAAATAGGCTGCAGCCAGTCGCGTGATTCTAGCGAACGGACAGCAGGGACATCTCATGTGCAAATGGTGTTTCAAACACGGTGACGGCGGCAAGTGGTACAATAATGCTAGGCTCTACTCAGACGAGCTGGCTGACGAGTACAATGCCCGCGAGTACTTGGAAGAACAATGGAAGCATATGGAAACCCTCTTCATTCGCAAGATACTTGGGTTCAACTCTATTGGCCTAGGATACAAGATGCAGATGCCCATTATTGGCCGCATTATCAGATGGAAGGTTGAGAATCAGATCCACAGCGAAAGCCCTAGGCGTAATCCTGTTCGTGCTGATGGTCATTTCGGACAGGTGATTCCCCTAGAGGATGCCCAGCACATAATGGGCAATCTTGCGGCAGAGCCAATAATCAAGAACTACTGTGTATGTCGATGGATGCAGAGAGGAGTAAAGGACGCTGTCTGTATCAACTTTGGGCAGCTATCAGGTGTGATTGAGAAGCACGTTCGATACATTCCTGACAACGTGAAGTACAAGCTAGACCGAGAGGAAGCCATCGCTGCACTTGAGGAACAGAACAAGAGAGGATACGTCGCAACAGTGTGGTTCCAACCAGTACCCTACATCAGTGCAATCTGCTCTTGTGAAACGCCTGAGTGTGGCGGCTTGCGACTGAGAAACGACTTCAACCTTGAAACAGTCTACAAGGCAGAGTATGTGATAGACGTGAGCAGAGACAACTGTCAGGGCTGCAAAGCGTGCATTAGGATGTGTCAGTTTAATGCGCTACGGTATCTGCCATCTATACAGAAGGTCGTTGTGGACTTGGACAAGTGCTTTGGTTGTGGCGTGTGTCGTCATGCATGCAAACATGACGCACTTCAGCTTGTGCCGAAGGAGTCTGTTCCCGGCATGGCAGGTAGGTTCTAGACCAGGTGGTGTCAGATGAGAAAGACAAGCATTACATTCGATTATTCCAAGTGTCATTCTGGGGCAAGTACGGACCCTCGGGATTGCAGGCAGTGTCTATATGTCTGTGACCCTGCAGTTCTTCTCATGCATCCAACGCTCAATGACAATCATCCTGATCCTCACAATCCAGAGATTTGGAGAATCGATGCAATCTGGCTCTCAAAGTGCACGGGGTGCATGAAATGTGTGGAAGTCTGTCCGGAAAAGGCGATAACTGTAGTACCTGGGAAAACACTCCACGAGATAAGGACTGGCTACTGACAGAGGGCCGCTATCGACCTCAATTGAAGTATGTGTGTGTTTCTATCAATGCACAATTCTGCATCTCTTATAGAGTTCGAACCTTCTTCTAAAGCGACTATTCTGAAGCGATTTCAGAACGCGATTGGAAGCATTGATGCCATGACCCAACTGAAGAGCACGGCATTCACTATGGCGCCGAGCCAGTATCGACCAGTCAGATGATGTCCCCACACAAGTACTATCGTCGAAATCACAAACCAGGGAGCAAAGGCATAGAAGAACAGAAATGAGAAACCCAGCATTCCTGGAACGAGCGCGAGCCCCGTAATCATTCCAAAACCATAGTGCATTAGTAATAGAATGAAGTACGGACTGCATTTTATGAGAATCGCCTTCAGAGTCCAGTCGATTTGAGTTCTTGCCCATGTTTCTTTGACTTCGGTTCGCATTGCACCTATCAACCATCCACTCTCTACATAGAAATAGACTAGGAAGGGGATGAAGTAGACGGGAACCATCAATGCACGTGATGCAGTCAAGTCATTGAATCCAGGAAGGAAGCAGCGGAAATCGAGAGCTAATCCTAGATCAACAACGAGAGTCCAAACATATACCCAGACTGTGATGAGCAGAGCCAGTAGAGTAGCCCACATCACATGTTTGGGAGTGTCGCTGGCTACAGCTCTGACTTCAGAAACCATCTGCGGTCGCTTTCGTCTTATCAGCTTCAGAATCAAGAAAGACAACAGACCACTCCCTAGAAACCATAGGGCTATGGAGAGTCCGTACGTCTGTGGGAAGGGCAGAAACAGACCTACTGCGAGCAAAGGATAGAATGTCCCAAGCCCGATTGCTGCGTATAGAATGCCCAAACTGAGGAATGATCGATTGCCAATCACCTGATCAGTTGAGTACGCATCCCTTAGCTTTCGAAACGGCGAGAACCCGAGCAGAATCACCAGTAGAGGGAACTGAGTAAGGACTAATCCCAATAGGCCAATGAACCCACCAGCAAGCCAGAGAGGGTATATCTGC
The DNA here is from genome assembly GCA_016840795.1 of Candidatus Thorarchaeota archaeon. Classification (GTDB taxonomy): domain Archaea; phylum Asgardarchaeota; class Thorarchaeia; order Thorarchaeales; family Thorarchaeaceae; genus SMTZ1-83. The sequence continues at coordinate 24,555 of JAEORS010000005.1, forward strand.
TCCCCAGACGGAATCCAGTACGAGTCCTCTACACCATCCTTGAGGCTCTCCTTCATCCATTCAACACTCTCTGCCACTATTACTGGGTCTACTGTTTCGAACAGATGGTTCGTTCTTGGAAGGATTACTCTACGCGCCGAATTATCACTGAAACTTCCGTAAGTGACTCCCGCCTCGACTCCTGTGATTCCAAAGAAGTCCTCTAACACAGTCAGATTCTGAGTGTACGGGGAGAGGGCGTCGAATTCTCCTACGGCCAACAATGTGCTTGGGATGTAGGGCATCTCAGTACGATTAGTCCAACTTCCTACTAGCACAAGTGCATCCACATTGACAGACGACTCCTCAATGGCACTCCAAGATATCCCCCCTCCCATGCTGTGCCCAATGAGGCCTATGGCGGTACTATCAACGTAGTCAAGACCTGCAAGATATTCTAAGGCTGCAGCACCGCTTCCTGAGCCTGGTTCTGAGTTGCCGTGTGAGTTAGCATCTATCGTCAATACCACAAAGCCTCGTCTTGATAGCTCAATCCCAAAGGCCATGAGCCATTCCTTGCACTGTATGACACCATGTATTACTACTACACCCGGCAGCGTGTTCGTGTCTGTGGCGTAACTTGGTCGTTGTAAGGTGCTATGAATCCATGAGTCATCTGCAGCCTGAAAGTCAACCTCTGTCACGATAACAGTTCCAAATCCACTCTGAACGCTGAATGCCAGAGCGATTCCAGATACCGTCAAGAGTATACTCAGCAGAAGTACTACGTATCTCGGCCTCATTCTGTACGCACCTTTCTTCAAGGACCGGACGAGAATCTCTCTGCCCTCCTTTTATTTCGTCCGAATCATGGTGAGCACAATGCATATCATAGTCTGTTTCATCACAAATATCACTGATGCCAGACTGGGACGACATCTTTGCAGAGCAGGGAAGGGTCTTCACGGAACCCCACTCTTACTTCGATAGAGTTTTGGGAGTCTTCCGTGACCGCCATGTGAAGAGAGTTTTGGACCTGGGTTGCGGAACGGGTCGCCATCTCATCCATCTGTCTAAGCTGGGATTCGAAGTCTACGGCTTTGACGTGTCGCCCATGGCCCTATCATTGGCTCGCGAGTGGTTGACCGAGGAAGGTCTGGCGGCAGAAATCAGAGAACATAGAATGGAAGACCCATTCCCGTACGCGGACGACTTCTTTGATGCAGTGATTTCAACTCAAGTGATTCATCACAACCTTATCGCTGACATCATGATTACCGTGAACGAGATTGAAAGAGTCCTGAGAAGCATGGGTGTGATATTCGTAACATTCCCGATCTACTCCTATGTTCCATCTGAAGGTGACAGGGACTGGAGGCTTGAACAGATAGAACCAGGTACCTACATCCCTCGAAACGGACCTGAGGCTGGGATTCCTCATCACTACTTCACCCTGGAAGAGGTTGATTCTGTCTTCAGCGGCTTTGAGATCCTAGACATATTCACTGATGAAACAAAGCACAGGTGTGTCTTGGGAATCAAGAAGTGAGATTCACTCAAGCCCGAATGTCGGGAAGATCAGCTCCTTGACTCTCTCGATAGTCTCGTCCACTGCTCTCTTTACCTTCGATTCGTGCTCAGCGTACATCCGGGTGGGACGGTCTGTCCAACCTCCGCGTTTCACTTGCAACCCATATTTGTGGCACATCTCAATCCATTTAGCCGGAAGTAGTGGTGGTAGAGCAATGTCTGCGAGGTCGGCCAGCAGAACGGTCCATACTCTAGCCGCTGCAACAGCATTGTAACCACCTCCTCCAACAATCACTAGTTTCTTGTTCCCGAGATGCACGAGTTGGCGAACTGTCTTGGACAGACGGTGGTAGGTATCGAGGTTGAGAAGAAGATCCGCCAGAGGGTCATCCATGTGGCCGTCAGCCCCGACATTCCATAGAACAATGTCTGGCTTGTAGGCCAGCCATATGGGTACAACCAGTTCCTCAAAGGCCTTCCAGTACTCGAAGTCATCAGTGAGTGGAGGCAAGGGAATGTTCACAGAGTATCCTTTTCCCTCTCCGATTCCGACCTCCTCAGGCCTTCCTGTTCCAGGGAAGAAACCCATGCTCAGCTCATGAGTGGATATCGTGAGCACCTTCGGATCGTCGTAGAACGCTTGCTGAGTCGCGTCACCGTGGTGCACATCGGTGTCCAGATAGAGCACCTTCCTACTCGGATATTTCTCCTTGAACTTCTTGATCGCAACAACCGTATCGTTGAGGTAACAGAAACCTCCAGCGTTGGAGCTATAGGCGTGATGAAAACCACCGATTATTGACATAGCATCCTCAAACTTGCCATCGGCAACCCCCATTATCGCATCGGTCGTTGCGCCAACTGGATAGCTCGCATACTTGTCCATCTGATAAAAGACGGGGCACTCATCCGTATCAAGCCCAAATCGCGAAGCGAACGCCGATCCCATGTTCCCGAACAGCTCTATAGTCTCAATGTAGGAGGGATCATGGTACAATCCAAGCTCATCACGAGTAGCAAGGCGCATTTGCTGAATGGCTATTCTGTCACTCTTCAGCAGTCCTGACATTACAGGAAGACTCCAAGTGATTTCGAAACGTGGTCTGTTCCAAAAGGGATTTGGCTCCGTTCGCATAGTATCCAGCTCGTCAATCCCGTCCAGCTTCAGGATTCTCTCGGGACTGAACACAGCTGTCAAGTGAGACAAGTTTTCTCCTCCGCGGACGAACAGAGTGTCAGGACTATTCTTTGAGTTGATATGATTTCTGGTATAGAGCTCTCGATCACAAGGAGCTACTAACGACTACTTGAGCGATTGAATGGCTGACAGCATCTCTTCCTTGTGGATACTCTCCCCATTCAGCTTCTGGACTGTGCCAGCAGCAGTCTTCCAAGATTTCTCGATACCAATCTTCCTGAGTGTATCGACCACAGAGAGTACAAGCGGTTTGATGCTCTCGTGCAACAGTGGATAGACGGCCTCTGCGGCTATCGACTTCCCAGATCGTTTGACAAATCCATCCATGAACGGCACGGTTGAGGCCAGCAACACATTGCACAATCCCGCTGCAGTGTCATTTCTTGGAAGCAGGCCTCCACCCTCAAGAACCTTGATTATGTCAAGGAGTTCTTGATGACAGATTCCGACTGCTCTGTTGAAATCACCTCTCTCTGTAACCGTTGCCTTTGATAAGCCCCGGAACGCTTGCTGAGTCATCCCCAGTCTGTGCTCAATCTGAGTTTCATCAAAGCTGCTGTTCAGCTTGATGAGATTCTCCAATGCAAAGACTGTTCTGCCGAGTTTCATCAGTCTATTCACGCTGCGGGCCGCGAAATCCAAGTCCTTAGGATCAATTCCGAAAAGACTCCATTTCCCTACGAGATGCGCCTGCATTCCGTCATAGTCCCCCGACTTCTGGGAACGTCTTATTCCCCCGTCAAAGACCTTGATGATCTGCTTGCGTGACTTCTCGTCCAGCATTGACACAGCTATGTTGTCCGTAAGTTTCGCTAGGGTTTCTGCGGTGCGTGATTCTCCTAGAGTGGCTGAGAGTCCCGATGATATCTCCTCGAGTATCTCAAGATAGAGCGCCGAGTCCAGAAGGACGAGGCGACTAGACGCCTCTACAAGTAGCTCTCCCTTTTGTGCCGCATCAGTCAACTTGCCGTCCTCACGAAGATCATATGCCCTCTCGGACGCCCGTTCAAGGGCCCTTTGGAGTCTGCTTGGACTTACGGAGTCCTGCTTGAGGAGTTCTCTAAGCTCATCATATCGGGACTTCCTGACGACACCTGCTTCTGCTAGTCCCGCTTTGGCCAGGTTCGACTGTACGAGATCATAGATCTTGGTTCCAAAATCACCCATGTCTTGTAGCTGTTCGAGCTCCGCTAGACCTCTTCGCACTTCATTCATGACTGACTCCGTAAGCTCGATGCCATCCTGTTCCAGCATGACTCGGACATCATCCGGAATGAACTGATCCCCACTTGGTGCCGCCGGCATTCCTGGACTCTTTACCTTGGGTTCAGCGGGCTCTATAGCTCTCATCGAGTCTGCCTCCGTCACAGGTCCTGTCATTGCCAATAGCCCCTGGCTCAACGGATTCTCGATGTGCCGATTTGCCAGGTCTATTGCCAACTTGTCTAAGTGGTCAATACCGAAGTTCTTCGTCGCGAAGTAGCCGTAAGCAAGCAATGGCTCCAGCCCTCCCGCATGGTCCATCTCATACTCCGCCTTGACATGTTGCCACCCGTCAACGAGTGCTTCTGTTTCAACGATTCGCCTGCCTGACGCGCCCATCTCCTGAGCAAGCATCCTGATGTCTCCTACAATCGGATGGTCCACTCTCCCTCGTAGCACGTCCGCAAGAGTGTCATGCATGAACTTGAGAGAGAAGAAGCTTGGATCACGTGACAGGTACTGCTTGATTGCATTGAAGGGGCCCGGTGAATCAGTCGGTGATTTCAACTTGAAGAACATCTGATTGAGATGCGCTTCATGAGTCTCATAGTTTGGCATGTCTGCTAGGCAGAGCAGAGTCTTGATGACAGGCAGGGCGCCCTCTCTTGGTGTGTAGATTGTACCATCTAGACTAAATAGAATCCTTGTCAGGATTCCTGCAACGTAGTCCGTCATGCCTTTGGGTGCCTCTCGAACCCGCGTTTCTGTAAGCTTCTTGGATCCTCCCGCCTTGACATCTGCTGCAATCTCCTCTATCATGTATCTCACGTATATCGGACTGCCTTGGGCTTTCTCGGCCAATTTGGCTACTGCCTGCTCACTATACTTGACATTTTGACTCTCAAGGTGCTTCACAGCAATCTTACGCATTACTTCGTCCTGAACCATCGGGAGACTGACGGACGTGAACTTCACTCGTAGCTCAATCGGTAGCCTCGCCCAGTCCTGCTCCCTGGCTGTCGTCACTAATCCCCGCACATCTCTCTCAATTACCGCCTTGACCAACTTACGTGTTTCAGGGATGTCGTCGTTGAATAGAATCACACCATCTTTCTCGTGGACTCTCCCTACATCCTTGGTGTCCCATACTATGGCTGCATTGGATTCCTCATCCAGCTCCTTCCAGATAGCATACAAAGCCGTGGTCTTCCCGGAACCCGGCGCTCCCAAGATGACAACGTTCTTTCCATCTTCAATGTGCCCAATTGCAGTGTCTAGCACGCTTCTCAGTGACGAATCAATTACAATCACACTGTCAATGTAAGATGGCAATCTCCAGACGTTCTTCACTCTGTCAAGCGAGTCAGGTATCTCATAGTACGAAACCAGGTCGCGAATGATGCCCATCTGTTGTGCTATCACCGAGATTTCAGACTTCATTGTGTCAACGTACTGGCCCGCGTCTGGACGAACTGCACTAAGCTGGTTCATTGATGTGTTTACGTTGGATGCAACATTTACCCCGCCCTCCCTGACAGCATCCTTGATTGACTCTCGCACAGCTGGGTCTTGTATCGCGTCTTTGAAGAAATCCATCAGCTCGTCGGATTTCACCTTACTCTTCTCTTCTTGGTGCTTTACGATCGTTCCAGCAGCAACCGCGAGTACTGCTGAACCGGATCCAAGCATTGCGAAGTTTGCTGCAATGGCTGATGCTACGCCGAGAGCTTTCTTCGCTCTGGGATGAGAATCAAAGTAGTTCCGAATGGAGTCTGCTAGGCCCATTGTACCAATCCCCTTGTCAGCGTCAAGTGAGCATTCTTCGGGCTAATGACCTTTCCGAAATCACGTGCGTTTTCGTCTGTTTCGTTAAGTCCTCTGGACAAGGACCAGTTCGAAACCCTCATTATCCGATGGTCCGTCTTCCCAGTACCATGTCTAAGTTCGACCTCCTCAAGCAGACTTTCCTAGGAAATCTGGGTGAAACAATCCCAGTCTCGGTGTGGAAGCATCATCCCAACAGAGACCGCACTCCGGAGTGGCTGGCAGAGGAAGAAATCGCATTCCACCAGCAATTCGATCATGATCTGCTCAAGATTTCCTTTCACGGAAGGTATCCCGTAGTGGACTGGGGATGTGAAGTAGTCTATGACGGAGCTATCACTGGTTCTACGACGTGCAAGAACTGTGTTGTACGGCATTCCAGTGATTGGGAAGTGCTAGAACCACTGGATGTCAGCGACGGAGAGTTCGGAAGACAGGTCCGTGCGGTCGAGCTGATTCGTGGGTACGCTCAAGAGAAGGTCCCAACGATGGCTACTGTCTTTGACCCGGCCATGGTTGCAGAGAAGCTGTCAGCAGAGCCATTGACCGAGTTTATGGAGAGTAGTCCAGAAGTTCTGGAGACAGTTCTAGAGATGATTACTGACGTTATGATTGACTTTGGAAGAGCAACCATAGAGGCTGGTGCAGATGGAGTGTTCTTGGCGACACAACACTCCACTCATTCTACTGTGACAGAGGAGCAGTACCAGCGCTTTGTCTACCCATTCGACCTCAAGCTGATATCGAAGCTTCGTGGAAAAGCAAAGTTCCTTGTCATGCATCTGCATGCCAAGGAACAGAACGAGGAGATTCGGTTTGACAAGATTGCTCATACTCCCGGTCTGGACGCTTTGAACTGGGAAGACCAGAGTGTTGAGCTGAGTCTCGCGGAGGGAAAGAGAATATCTCGAAAGACTGTCTTAGGCGGCATTGACCACAATGGGGTACTGAGAAGTGGCACTCCTGACGAGGTGAAGGCACACATCTACGAGGCA
>JAEORS010000061.1:0-9674 GCA_016840795.1 Candidatus Thorarchaeota archaeon
TGGCTTCTCTTCTATCAAGTCGAGGACACTCATGCCCGCGTCCGGTCCGGCATTGCGCACCAGGTCGATTCTGATATTAGATTCAACACCAAACTGTCTTTTGGCCTTCCGAATCCCCCTATTCAGGGCGTCAACCATAGCTGGAAACTCCATGCCCCTCTCAATGTGATCGTAGGCAGAGAAGCTGGCTTCCACATAGCGAACGTTGCACCTTGCGCAGTCCTCCAGCATCTCAAGCACGATGCGTTCGAAGTGACTCTCGTTTGTGATGCAGTCAACCACCTGTGAATAGACTGAGATGAAGTGTGTGAAGTTCCGGTACTGGAAGAGTTCTTCGATGTCCTCCACCGACTCAAACGGTGCATCGATTCCTGCGTCGTCGATCACAGCGAGGAGGGTACCAGGCCGGATTGAGCCGAGTGTGTGAATGTGAAGCTCTGCCTTCGGTAGACCCTTGATTATATGCTCCATTTCCACTTTACCTGCCTACCCTCTGTCCCTTCGAGTTCAACCAAACAGCCGACCTTGACCTAACAGTAGAACTGTGTCGTGGGCAGCGCACGCTGATGAATAATCTTCCTGACGATGGAGCAGGCGAAGAGTCTTGGACGGCATGACCGGATGTTAAGTCCGCTAATAGCTTGAAAGCTGCGACATGTCTGCTGAATCCGCTTAGTCATGAACTTCGGGTTCGAGCGTGGACGTAATACATACCGGTCTCAGCAGGAGGCTATCTAGCTGAGACCTTTGAAGCGGCAGTTTCACTATAATCCATTATATACTAAATCCTAAAAGGTACAGTGAATCGACATGACCGTCAACACTCACATTCCCAGTATCACTCTTGAACACCCAAAGACTCCCTGTGGCAGACCCGGATGCATCACTTTGTACGTCGGTGAAGATTGTGTTCTCTGCGACGCTGCTATGGAGATTCTAAAAGAAGTGTTGGGTGATTTCGGGCTTTCGGACAGCGCGATCACGCTGGTTGATGCTGAGTCACTTGGCGGTGATGGAAACGGCTCTTCAACTTCCCTCGGCCTTCCGACAATCAATATCTGCAAGAGCGTCATCAAGGGTCTGCCAGACGTTGACGCCGTGCGGGGAGCAATAATGCATGCCGTTCTCAGGAACTGCTTTTCAGACTAGACTTACATTATCAGAGTTGCTTGTTCGGACCATCATGTTAGATTAGAACTCGGTGGACCATCTCGCAGTAGTTTGCATGCGTATGAGAATGTTGTCCGCTAGACACGTACCCTGACGCTGGTCAGAGTTCTCCAGATCTCAATTTCACTCTCGAGCTTGCGGACCCTTTCAATATCCGCGTGGTACAATGGCTTGCGCATGTCTTGGAAGTTGGCAACCTTGCGACATAGATTGAGTTTGAGAAGATTCTTCAGAGCAAGGGTGACGGTACGCGGAGCGAGTCCCACCTTGTCGGCAATCTCCTGTGGATACATCGGTCCATCTTGCGCCAGGCTGTCCAGTACTATAATTGAACTCTTGGTCAGACCGAATGGTAGTCGCATCTTCTTCTTCTCCTTGGGTTGCCAACCATCTGCCGGCCAAATAAGGGTCGGCTGGTTGCCAATTTGCTTTATCTCAATCAGTTACTGGCAAGTCTCGTTTTATAAGAGTTGCCAATGACGTAAGCTTTCGTACTCAGAAACCTATGGTTAAATGACTCACTCGAGATTCTGTTTTGGAAGCGATCTTTTGACGAGCAATCACTCCATAGATCGGAAGGATCTGGACATCATAGGAGCTCTTGATGAGCTAGGAGCCAAGGCCTCGGCGAAGAAGCTGAGCGAAGCGGTTGGTATCCCTGCTCGTACTGTACGCTATCGACTGTCAAGACTCAGGAGAATCGGCATCCTTCGAGCGCCTGAAGCAATACCATATGGTCGCAAGATAGGTCTTGGAGAGGTCTTCGTGGCCATGGACACAAGCAGAAAGGGAACCGACCTTCTTCGAGATGTGATTGAATCCATCTCCTCCTTCTACTGGTCCAGTGAGTCATACGGCAAGTATAACGGCTACATCGCTCAGGGCGTGTATCCTCTCACGTCGCCGAGCATAACTAGCACGCTTCTCAGGGCAATGCAGGAAGCGGGTCTCGTAAGCGATTACCACGTCTTCGACGTCGTTGACTATGAGTACAAGCATGCTGATTACAGATACTTCAGCATCGATTCTGGCTGGACCTGGAACTGGAACCAATGGTACGACCAGATTGAAAGGAACCTGAATAAACCAGCCCGCGTCTCGCCAAATATGGAGCAGAACACGCGTCTTGTGGAATTCGACTCAAACGATGTGTTCCTTCTTCAACAGATAATGAAGGACTCTGAAGCTACCCAGAAACAGCTGGCTGATATCCTTGGCCTCTCAGAAACCATCGTCAACAAGAGGCTCAATCGCCTCGAGAAGACGGGAGTCATCAAGGGCTACAGATCTGTATTCACTCCCATCGGCAATCACGGAATGATTGTCCTAGTCCTCGAATTGGAAGAACCTGTGGAACGGGTCCTTGCTAGTTTCTACCAACTGCCCTTTCAGCTCTACATCATGATGGAATCGAAGACTCGCTATTGCATCCGATTCAGTCTATCCTCCAAAGACCACAAGATGTTCCTGAGAGGCTTTGATCTCATCCGACCTCATGTTGTATCCTATTTCTTCCAGACTCTACATAGCTCGCGTACTTCTAGGCCTCCAATCCCGTTCGACATGTTTGACGAGGCCTCAGGAAATTGGGAACTGCCATTGGAGGCGTCATTACAGACAATTCGAAATGCCAATAGCTGACAATACTGAAATACAGCCTCCGAAATACGGTCTTCACAGAATGACCGAGAAACCGGGAACGTGCTCTCTTTCATGGCCTGGAAAGGAAAAGGCGAGAGAGCTCGCCGACAGTCACTCCTCGTACACTCTCCAACCCGACCCTACACGTTCAATTAGGTTCAACGACGTTCAGAACCTGTTTGTTGAGGGTGACAATCTTGAAGTCCTAAAACTGCTGCTTCCGTCCTTTGAGAGTCGGGTCAAGATGATCTACATTGATCCCCCTTACAACACAGGAGGGGACTATGTTTACAGTGATCGGCATGACGCGGCGTCAGAAGCATCTCAGAATACTGAAGGGACTCACTCTGGCTGGCTCTCAATGATGTTCCCGCGCCTAATCCTCGCCAGGAGGCTCCTGAGAGAGGATGGGGTTATCTTTGTTTCAATAGATGACAACGAAATCCATCATCTCAGGATGCTGATGAACGAGGTGTTTGGAGAGGGGAATTTCATCACAACAATCGTCTGGGAGAAGAAGTCCTCCCCCCAAAACGATGCCAGATGGTTCTCTGACAATCATGATTACATCCTACTCTTTGCTCGGAACAAGCAGGAGTGGCGTCCACGTCTTTTGCCCCGCACAGCTGAATCGGACTCGCGGTACAAGAACCCAGACGACGATCCACGAGGGCCATGGACCTCTAGCGATATGAGCGTCAAGACCTACAACATCGCCTATGATTATGAAATCACAACTCCTTCAGGTCGCAAGGTGAAGCCACCGAGAGGTAGATGCTGGGGAATGCCAAAGAACTCGTTCACCACACTTGTCAACGACAACCGGGTGTGGTTTGGTGAGAAGGGAAACAACGTACCGAGACTGAAGCGTTTCTTGTCTGATGTAAAGCCAGGGATTACGCCACGAACAATCTGGAGACGCAGTGAGGTCGGCGACAACCAAGAAGCTCGCCGACACATCCGGGAGATCTTTGGAGATGTGGGTGTCTTTGATACTCCGAAGCCTGTCAGGCTCATCAAGAGAATGCTGCAACTCTGCACGGAACCAAGTGGAAACGACATCGTGCTAGACTTCTTTGCTGGCTCATCTACAACGGCTCATGCCGTCTTGGAACTGAACCTAGAAGACAATGGCACTAGGCAGTTCATTCTTGTTCAGAGCCCGGAGGAGGTTCCCAAGAAGTCAAGGGCAAGAGCCTCTGGATTCAGAACTGTCTCCGAGATTGGTTCTGAGAGGATTAGGCGAGTCATAGCGTCAATAGAATCCGAGAACGAAATTACAAATCAAGTACAGGGTTTCCGATATCTTGCACAGGTACGCGAGAACCACTAGTCATTTCGGTCGCGTCTTGACACAATCATGAACAAAACTCTCCAGCATGCCCATCGCTCTCTCTAGTGTCTCATTCTTCCCATTCAGGTCCTTGAAATCGATTGACTTCGTGTAGACTTGGATTGCCTTTCCCATGGCAAGCATGGTTGCCTCCCTCTCTCTAACTTCAGGATGTTCGTCAAGGATTTCAGCAATCTCAGAACATATTCTATCTCTCAGCTTGTCATCAAACACAGTGTGTGGTTTGCTTCTCCTCTTCTTGCACACCAGAATTGTGTTGTAGTGCAAGCCGTGAGCCCGAACGCCACTGGGAGTCTCTCCATGAGTTGGGTACACTGCTTCGACGTAGAACCCGGATGCAAGAAGAATCCTGAGAAGTGCAGTCCACGCCTTTGGGCGCTTATGTTGGTAGACGAAGGTAAGGAGACCGTCATCCTTGAGCACCCTGTGAAGTTCTTGGTATGCTCGCGTCATTGAACCGACGAAGAAATCGTCATCTTTGCCAGCCTTCGAATGAACGAGAATCTCTCTCTGATTGGAACTGGTCGGTTCTCCAAAGACGTCCGGAAGATTGCTCGCCATGGCCTTCTGAATCCACACGTAGAAGAAGTCAGAGAGCTCTGAGTACATAATATTGTCATAATAGGGTGGATCAGTAACTACAGCATCGATACATTTGTCCGGAAGGAAATCAAGTTCTTCCGATGAGGAGCATCTCAGAAATATGTCTTTGCCACTCTCCAGTTCCTCGAATCTGCTGACAAACTCCGCACCTATTCGGTCGCCCTGGATGACCACACGCTCTCTCACTCTCGCAGACCCATTCGGGGATGTGTCTGAGTTAAACCTCACTTCGTGGGGGCTGTTCTGATACTTGAGCGCTCTGACACCCTTCAGGAAGTACCTTCTGAAAGTACCTCTTCCGAGCCTGCCTCCCCAGACATTGTTCTCTACAGGTGTCGTTGGAGGAGAGAAATAGTGGCCTCCAAAGAGTGGTTCAAGTTTCCTCGCAGTAGAATTGTAGATGCAGAACATATTGTTTGCATTCAATGAATCTGAGAAGGTCAGAAGAAAGAATTCTCTCAGGGCGAGATTGTCAATCTTGAGGATTTCCTCCATTATCATTGAAAGTGAAAGGAGCTGTCGTTCGTTGAAGAGCTGATGATATTTCTCATATGCTCTGCATCGAGGACGCATTGTCGCCATATCATGCCAAGGTATCTCGACGTCAGGGATTACCGTTTCAAACAGCTGCCTTCTTCTATCCAGGAACTGTCTCTTGGCAGCCTCAAAGCGAGAAACGTCGTTCTCATCAGGTGTCTTATAGCCTCTTCCGCAGACCTCGCAATCGAACTCTATGGCAAAAATGCTTTCATCAGGTGGATTTCGCCTTGACAACCATGCGGTGGTCAAATCTCCAAGGAACCCGCATGAAGGGCAGACATAACCCTTGTTGGTTGTGTATGCTTCTGAAAGGTCCCTCCCACAGTCACATATAGGGGCTTCCTTCGAGGATATTATCTTGTTGCACCAGGGGCAGTAGTATACTCTTTCCCCGGTGCTAAGCTTCCCTAGAAGGAATGACTTGAACAAGAATACTTCTTCACCACAGGACCGACACTGGATCTTCCGTACCCAGAAGAAGTACATCGAATCTGTTTCGCTGTCACAGTTGCATTTCGTCTTATATAACGACAGAATCTCCTGGCTTACCGCATTCTCTATTCTCTTGAACTCCTCATTCGCGCTATCGACATCGACGCTCTCAAGCTCCTTCTTCGTGATGAACCATGCCATGGGATTGACGTCTATGCCGATCATCCTGCAGCCAAGCCGATGACCTTCAACGATTGTGGTGCCGCCCCCCATGAATGGGTCGAGTACAATGGGCGGGTTGCCTTCTGCATTGGTCAACTGTACGTGGTCATAGAATCTGGTCATGGGATCCTCTTCTAGGAAACTAGCGAGAATGATCGCCCTGAAAGTGCAACCCACCCTCCTTGCGAACCATTTGTGCATGTGGTATATCGGCTTTCGAGAGTTGCTCTCGCTCCAAGCAATCTCGTCGATTGCCTGACTTGGAAAGTCTCTCTCGATGAACACCATATCATGCACCCTCAGAGGTGTAAAGTCCATATTGTTGCATCATCGTGAGGATACAACTCTGGAACCTCTGCAACCTCTCTGAAACCAATCGTCTCGTAGAATGAGCGTCCAAGTTCGTTCTCCTTTTCCATGAAGAGGTATATGACTCTGAGATGGTGGCCCTTGCTTGAGTAGTGGTCTGAGGCCGCTTGAATAAGTGTCTGAACAAGCTCCTTGGCGACTCCCTGTCTTCGGTATTGAGGGTTGACACCAAGCCCGATCAATTCGACAACGCCATCGTCAAGACCTCCTCTGATATCCCAACTCACAGTGCCGATGACTTCCTCGTCTTCAAGACAAAGAATGGTCCTGAATCGAAGTAGATCTTCTGCAAAATCCCCAGCAAGCTTGACGTCATCTTCAACCTCTGAAACAAAGAGTCTGACAAGTAGTTCTCTATCAGATTCAGAAGCCTCTCTCACAGTCCGCATGCCACTCTCGGAGTAGGCGTGTCAATTGTATTTACCGGATGCCTCGGACAGCATCCCATCATTCGCGTTTACTCGATTATGACAACGGCATCCACGAAAAGTTCGTACTCTTCATCCTCGTCTAGATTATGAATCAGTACTCTCTCTACCTCGAACTCACCACGAATCTCCAGAAGACGCGATTCTGATATGATCTTAATGCTTGATCTCTCAAGTTCTTGTTTCAGCTCATCTGTGGTGACTATCTCCTTCTCAGGTGTGAGAAGTACTACTCGGTCTGTCTGTGCAGTTAGTTCCAAGGCTGCCTCGACGGATTCATCACCGGTATGAAGGACCAATATTCTCTGGTCTGACAGGTCCTCAAGATCATTAACATCAAGGTAGACTCCCTTGTCAAGGAACTCATCCTGTCCAATCACGCATTCGGGCTTCTCGAATTCCGGTTCTTTACTCACAATCGTTTCAGGGTCCTGCCTTGCTCGGTACACCTTGATGGCCTCATGCAAAGCATCTGCTGCAAGATTCGAACAGTGCATCTTGATTGGAGGTAGTCCATCGAGCTCCGTCGCAACGTCATCTCTTGTGAGTTCCATGGCCTCATCAAGTGTCATTCCAATAGCCATCTCAGTCGTCATACTGCTTGTGGCAATCGCTGAACCGCAGCCGAAGGTTCTGAACTTGGCATCGACTATCCTGTCGTCCTCAACCTTGATGAAGACCTCCATGAGATCGCCGCATGTCGGATTCCCCACACGACCACTTGCTACGTCTTCTCCCTCAAGAACACCAACGTTCCTGGGGTTTCTGAAGTGGTCGAGAACCTTCTCGCTGTACTGTGTAGACTTCATCAATCCGTCCTCGCGTATCTTCCTACGCCTGTAAACTATTGTTAACCTGTATAAACTTTGTGAAACGAACCAGCTGCCCACTTCTGGGTCCTGTTTCTGCGAGGTGGTTTCAGCAAAGAAGGCTAATATTCACTCAAATCCAGCTATATTCACAGGGTGGACCGTGTGACAGGCCATGCCATAGAAGCGATCTTGCTCGCAGACAAGAGTGGCACTCCCAAGTTCTACATGCAACTTGATCCACTAGCGTTTGACATGAATCCAGTACTCGCTGCAAGTTTCTTCGCGGCCATTGACATGTTCTCAAAGGAAGTCTTCCGACAGGACCAGCGAGTGTTCCAAGTGAACTATGGGGACCGTCTCTTCACAGTGTTCAACGGTGGTAGCGTAAACCTGATAGCCGTCGGCACTCAGCACCTTGGTGAAGATACCGTTCGCGTGCTAGACTCATTGCTGACGGAGTTTGAGACAGAATGGCTTGATGTGATCGACCCTTATGATTATGACAAGTCTTTCGTAGAGGCCTACCTCGAGTCCTTCGGCGAGAGCGTGATGAGCAGACTATCCCTGCGAATTCTGCCAGATTCTTGGGTGCCCTATTTCTGTGTGAAACCCGAGTCTGTTGAAATCACTGATAGTGCAATTGCAGAGTATGTTAACGGGTCGAGAAGCGTGAAAGAGATCCGCGAGCTGAGTGGACTATCAGAGAGGGAAATAATCCTCGAGATGTCAAAGATGTGGGCTCACAGATTGATCCGCTTCCGGAATATGCTTGACTTCAACGATTTCATGAGTGGCAGGACTCGATTCTTGAGGTACACTCAAGCCACGTCCAGTGAAACGAAGGACCTACGGAATCTACATCCTGAGATGGTGGGTGTCATTCCACGCCTTGCTGGACTAATCGACGGGCGTCAGACTGTTCGAGAGATACTTGCGGAACTTGGAGCACAGCATGATGAGAGAGAGTTACTTAGAGTGATGGATTATCTCCTAGAGGAGGAGGTCATCGAAGCACTCTCCTCTGAGAAGCGGCGCATTCTTCTCGCAAAGGAAGCGCTTGAGATAGCTTTACGTGTAGCCGAGCAGATCTATGGTGAAAAGGAAACTGCACGCGCCCTGAGGACTGCGATGAGTGGTACCGACACGCCTGAAACCCTAGGACAGCTACGTCTGAAGGATGACAAGTGGTCTGTTGATTTCGATTTCAAGTTACTCGAAGGGCTGGATCACAGGAGGCTCATGCTACTCTATAGTGAATGGATGAGGATATTGGCCCAGTTCACAGCAGCTCTCAATCAGGACCGGTTTGACACTTACATCAACAGTCTTGGACGCGCCTACTACCATGGCATAATAGATCGCTACAATGCCTACGATTTGAGGGGGTTCGAAGAGTTCTCCTTCTGGTTGGAGTTGCTGAGTAATAAGAAGTGGCCACAGGTCGATTCTATCCGAACAGGGTCTTTGGACCAGAAGGACCCAAGCCCTGTGGAGGAGATGGCCTACACTCTGGTGACAAGGGGCCAAGTAATTCATGGGCCTGAGGCAATAGCCTCAATCTGCAATGCTTCTGGTGTTCCACTCATGAACGACAGCCCTGATGAGTGGGTCGGCATGCACAAGTCCGACGCCCTTGAGAAACTCATGATAGAGTACTCAATGCTGAGTCCTGCCGCACGAATGACTCTAATGGTTCTTTCAAGACAACGGGGAATTGCCATCCCGAATGAAGTGATCTCCGGAATGCAATAGACCAACGAATTATGTCTTCTTTGGATTGTAGATTGGAGATAGCTTCCTGATTCGTGTAAGCACCTCAGGAACCACCTCAAGGACTCGGTCTATGTCTGAATCTTCGTTGAACCGTCCAGGCGTAAGCTGCAGAGAACCATGCGCTTCTTCGTGAATGAGGCCCGTGGCGATGAGTGTATGTGATGGCTCCAGAGTCTTAGAGGTACAAGCTGAGCCTGTTGATACGGAGATTCCCCTGTCCTTGAATGACAGAAGTAGGGCTTCACCCTCGACCCCATCGAATCTGAAATGCGCGTTGCTGGCGAGTCTTTCAGTTGGATGACCGTTTAGATAGCTGTCAGGAATCTCGTC
>JAEORS010000006.1:0-31231 GCA_016840795.1 Candidatus Thorarchaeota archaeon
GAACCGGCACATGACCAAGACTGTCGGCAGGAAGAACTACCATCTTCGAATACGCGTCAAGCCGTACCACTATCTTCGTGAGAACAAGATGATCTCAGGTGCCGGTGCAGACCGTGTTCAGGATGGTATGCGAAAAGCCTTCGGCAAAGTCATAGGAGTGGCTGCAAGAGTGAGCCCGAACCAGCCGCTGATTACTATCAGAACTGACAGAGCATACATTCAGCAGGCAATGAGGGCTCTGAAGAAAGCTGCGCCCAAGATGCCAACCCCATGCAAGATTAACTTTGATAAGATTGACCCAGAGCTGAAGAAGAAGCTTGGATATGGTTCCTAGTTTCCCCCACTCAGTGTGTACTAGAACATTCGATATCCATCAAGGCGAATCTAGGATGAAATGTCTGACAGTACTGTCATCACTTCGCGCGGTGTCCGGCTATGATCTATGAAGAGAACGTTCCACCTGACATCGAGCTATCCGTGATTGAATCAACCATCCAGACATGCTTCCCTGATGTGAAGAGTCCAGAAGTCCGTTTTCTCTATCATGGGACTCACAATGTCTATGAGGTTAAGGGCAGGTTCATATTCCGATTTCCTAGTACTTTTCTTCCTGCCAAGGAGCGGATTAGACTAGTCCGACGAGAAACTGAGATTCTGAATGGTCTTCAGGACCATATAGCAATCAGAATCCCCTCTCCCCTGTTTGTCGAAGTTGACTCAGAGACCCCCTACATGGGATATCAGAAGATACCTGGCTGCTCACTGACAAGGCATTACTCGGATTTGTCCATTGAGCAACGTCAGAACATCGCAAAACAAGTAGGCGTATTCCTCGGAGAACTTCACGAGCTAGAACTGGCAGCCGTATCACCTGGAACGGAGGACTCGTCTTTTGACATAGAAGATGATCGCAGAGAATGGAGCAAGTTCTATGAGCGAGTCGTGGAGATCACGTATCCGAATTTATCACACGCTCAGAAGCTGTGGACCGACACGCTTTTTCATGACTTCCTAGACCATGATGAGAATTTCCAGTTTGAGCCAGTCTTGGTCCACGGTGACTTTGACACTTCAAACATCCTTGTCGATCCAGAAACCTTCGAAGTGACAGGCATCATTGACTTTGAGGAAACACGCATCTACGACCCCGCAGCAGACTTTCTCTTTCAGAGGGAGGGTTCCGAGTTCATGACCCCGCTACTGAAGACATATCCCAAGGAGATTGATGGCCGACTTCAACAGAGAATGTCATTCCGATATGGAAGGATTCCCTTCGTGTATGTTCTGTCCGGACTTGATCTTGGAATCGATGAAATGGTCCGCTTCGGATATCGGCTACTTGACGAAAGAGTGAGGAAATGGGATCTCTACTCGTCTGTTCTGAGAGAAACTTTCTCTGCTCTACTCAGATGATGACTTCTTCCGGAACACAAGTACATAGCGAAATGCACTGCCTATTTGCCGGTCTAAGACAAGGCCTGCCTCTTTTGCCCACTTCACAACCGTTCGTCTTAGCGGAAAGTCGGGGTCCAACAAGAACTCCGCCTCCGCGAATACTGCACCATCATTCATTAGTCGTATGACTTGGTCCATTGCCTTCACCGGGTCTGGAATCTCTGGCATAACGGCAACTGAGAAGACTGCATCAGCTATACCATCTGCCAGAGGAATCTGCCCCTCCGCATCTGCAAGGACTGGAGTGATGTTCTTGACGCCTTCTCGCTCCATTCTGTTTCTCAGTTTCTCAAGCATTCCCTCTTGGATGTCAACAGCATATACCATACCACCGGGTTGTATTGCATTTGCAACTGCCACAGTGTAGAGGCCAGATCCACACCCTATCTCGACAACTTTCATTCCTGGTCTGGGGTTGATAGCCTCAACGACCATCGATGGTGGCTGAGCCCTGGTCCTGTAGGGGCCTGCCGCAATGGCATTTCCCGCGAAGGCAGGCATTGGAAACTTCCAGAAGTAACGGATTGATCTGACACAGACGCAGACCCAGAGAAACAGAGCTAGAAAGACTAGGAGGACTATTTCTATAATCCAATGAACACCCGGAAACAGAATGTCCTTGGGGGCAATCGGTTCGAGATAGTTGATTAAGTTCAATGCCTTCAACCGGCCTTCTTGACAAGGTTTCTAATCTTTCTGACTACACCTGTTAGCGTTGCGACCTCACGTCCAGTCATGTACGCCCGACCTAAGAGGTTTCTGAAGACTTGTTTTGCAATGGGTCGTCTGTAGTCCTTGATGTCGAGTTCATCAATAACCTCGTCAAAGAACTGGTAGACGATCTCTCTTTCCTCTCGAGTTGCTGGTTTGGCTTCTGTGGGTTCTGGCGGACCTTTGGGTGCATACTTCTTGAACAACTCGTAGAGAGTCACCGCGATGGCGTGACTGAGATTCATGCTCGGATATCCCTTTGCAACCGGTATCGTGAACACAAGATCACAGAGGGCCACTTCTTCATTCGTCAACCCTGCGTCTTCTCTTCCAAAGACCAATGCAACGCGTCCGTCAACAGCCAAGGGGTCCGGCAAGTCGGGCAGTGGTACTGCGGCCCGCGTCACGCTGTGATTCCTTCCTATTCTTGCGGTAGCCGCCCAAGAGGAGTGAATACCATTCAGTGCAGACTCCAAGTCCGGAAAGATCTGGGCCGACTCCAGGATGTCTGAGGCACGTGCCGAGAACATCTGTGCGTAATTGTCGTGTCGAGGGTCATTTCCCACTATCCGGTAGCTCTCCACCCCAAAGTTTGCCAGAACCCTCGCAGCAAATCCCACATTTCCAGGGATCTGAGGTTCAACTAGGACCACCGTGATGTTATTCAGTCCGGATTCTTCTTCAGGTTCGGGCAAACAGCTTTCACCCTACCTGTGCAAGAGCTGAAGTACATCCCCGTCCTCTAGGGGATAATTCAATCCTACCTGTCTTCGCTTTATCTTGTCCTTCTCGCGGTATATCACTGCTGCACGGAACCTCTCAACAAACAGCTCCTTGTGCACCTTTGCTGCAGCGTCTTCCACAATAGAGCCCTCAGGCAAGACAATGGGCTTGTCCTCTCTCTTCTTGCCGGGAATCTTTGTGTATACGCGAAGGATGTCCAAGTGATCGTAGAGTGCCCACGTCATCCCATCCAGATTCTCTCGCTTCTCAGCTGAAACGGGTATGATCTCGAATCGCTCTCCGTACTTCTCCTCGAGTTCCTCGAACCGCCCTTCAGAACCCGGAGCATCTCCCTTGGTGGCGATAATCAACGCTCTTACGTATGCAACACTTGCGTCCATGGCATCGACCAGTTGCTGAAACGTTGCAGGCTTTTGGAAGCGAACGATTACGTTCGAGATCTTGCATGCCTTAAGGTACTCCTTTACCTCTTCTATGTCCCCCTGAAAGTTCTGAGCACCGTAGATCATGTGGCCACCAAGGCCGACTCTCTCAATTCTGACAGATGTCTTCTCCCGGTTAAGCCGTATCCTTGCGCTGTCCAATTCTCCAAGAATGATTGACATCTGGGTTTCTATGTCCTGAGAGAGATCAATGACGAGTGCTATGCAGTCTGTGTTCCGAGCGACTGATAGAGCCTGTCTTCCTATTCCCGACTCGTTGCTTCCTTCAAACAATCCGGGAATTTCCACCAACTGGATGTTGATATCCTCAAGAGTGAGCATTGCTGGTGTGGGCAGCGGTGTAGTGAATGGATAATCTCCGACTTCCAGCTCCGCGTTTGTCACCGCGTTAATCAGGGTGGACTTTCCGCTATTGGTGACGCCAATTAGGCAGACTTGGCCGGCGCCCTCTTTTCTAACAACTCCCTCCTCTGCGCCTCTACCACCTTTGCGAGCTCGTTCCTGTTCACGCTGTTTCTCCAGTTTGGCCTTCAGTTGGGCAAGCTTCTTGCGGTAGTCTCCTACCATACGCTCTGCACCTTTGTGTCTGGGTGCCAGGGACAGGAGTTTCTCAAGTTCTGCTATCCGCTGTACAAGGTCTTCGGTGTCCTCGTAGATTTGCCTCTGCTTATCGAACTCAGGAGATACATTGGTAGGCAATACAGGCCACACCCACACATGATTTCTGTCTTGATGTCCCTTCTGGAGGCTTTCATTATGAAGGTTACTCAAAGCTCACCATGTCATGAGTCTGAACTTAGGTTAATATCTAGAATGAAACGCTCAGGACTCGGCGGTTTCCGCAATATCGTAATGGGGTGTTTCGGGAGCTTCTCCAACATTCCCGCCTTGTCCACTTCATAGATGTAAAGCCCAGGGGGTGCCTGCACAGGCATTTGCTCTGCTGCGGCATCGGCCTGCGCAAGGAATATGCCCGAATCCGACCACAGTGAGAGAAGCTCGACCAAGCCCGTTCTCCTCAGCTCTATTCCATTGTCCATCCGTCTTGCTTCTCCAAGGTGAAGATTGAGCAGCTCCTTGTTCGCTTTCAGTAGGAAGAATGAGATTGAACGTTCATCGGGCGACACCCTCTTCAGTTTCTGTCCTGGGAAGGTCATAACTCGAAGATTCTCTTTTTCGCCGTGCGCGATGCTGACCTCCACATCCCTTCGCAAGTCACCAGAAACGAACAGTCCAACGTTGATGGAGCGGCACGCAACGATTACTTCATGGGCATTCTCGCCTGCCCTAACACTAGTTTCGTCAATGGGGAACTCTCTGAACAAGATTAGGAACCGACGAAGAGACATCACCATGCCCTCAGAAATCGGGAGAGAAGTGTCTAGGCCCCTGGCAGTCCTTGCAATCCGGGGATTCCTCCCCTTCTTCCACGGCGTTGCTTACCAAACTGCTTCATCATCTTCTGCATCTGCTGATGTTGCTTCAGTAGATCTCGTACGTCTCGCGCGCTAGTCCCGGACCCCTTGGCAATTCGTTGAATTCTTGAGGACTTTATTGTCTTGGGGTTGTCGAGCTCCTCCTTGGTCATCGAACTCATAATGACCTCCCACCGTTTCATGTTCTCCTCTTGTATCTCTGCAATATCATCTGGGAGCTTGTACTGTAGTCCCAGCATCTCCATTACCTTACCAATCGGACCCATTTTCTTCAGCTGTTTCAGCTGCGCCATCATATCATTAAGCGAGAACTGGCCTTTCATGAAACGCATCGTAGCGTCTTCATCTACCACAATCTGCGCCTCTCTAACCTTCTCGATCAGTCCTTGAATATCTGACATACCAAGAAGTCTGCCAGCGAACTTCGTCGGATTGAAAGTCTCAATGGCGTCTATTCCTTCACCGGTTCCAATGAACTTGATTGGAGCACCAGTGGCCGCAACGGCTGAGAGAGCTCCACCTCCCTTTGCACTTCCATCAAGTTTCGTGACAACTATCGAGCCAATCTTCGTGGCGTCCCTGAAAGCAGCCGCCTGAGTGCCTGCCTGCTGACCGAGAGTGCCGTCGACAACCAGTATAATCTCTTGGGGCTTGACACCCTTGGAGATGTCCTTCATCTCCTTTATCAAGCTCGTTTCCTCACGGTGCCTTCCAGAGGTATCAAGCAGAATAAGCTCGATGCCTCGCTTCTTCATGTCATCGAAACCCTTCTTGGCCAGCTTAACAGCGTCCTTCTCTTCCTCATCGCCCCAGAATGGCACATTGGAGCGTTCTGCCAACTGTTTCAGCTGACTGTAGGCGCCCGGTCGGAAGTTGTCAGCGCAGATCACTCCCGTCTTTATCCCTCTCTTCTGATAGTATCGTGCCAGCTTCCCGATTGTGGTGGTCTTCCCGGAGCCCTGAATGCCAACCATCATCACCAGATTGGGCTTTCCTGGGGAGATTTCGAGAGGAACAGTCTTCTCGCCCAAGAAGTGGGACAGGGAATCCCAGACCACTTTCACAATATGCTCACGCCGAGATATTCCTCGGGGAAGTGATTCATCAAGTGCCTGCTCCTCCACTCTCTTTGTAATAGCCATTACCAGATTGACATCTACATCTGCTGTCAGAAGGGCTCTCTGAATGTCCCTTGTTAGCTCCTTCACCAACTCCGCATCAATTACAGATGCGCCGAAAAGCCGCTTCAGAGCTGAGTTGAGTGCCTTTCCGAGACCTTCCAGGACCAAATCACTTCACCGTCTTGCTTGGTGCCGTCCGGATGTTCCCCATATCAACCTTCGCCTCTTGATATGGTACAAAGCCGCGAAATCAAAGGGAAGGAATAAAACGGAACGGTCAGACACACTACCCCCAGATGATGTACATGGGCGAGCACGAAAAGTACGACGGCATCCGAATTGTGAAGATATCGGATGGAACAGTCATAGACCACATCAGAGCGGGACATGCACTAGAGGTTCTCCAAATTCTTGGAATCACTGGCAGAGAAGACAACGTCATTTCTCTGGCGATGAATATCTCGAGTTCAAAGATTGGCCGGAAGGACATCGTGAAGCTCGAACATCGTTCTCTCGATTCCCAAGAAGTTGCCCGGATTGCATTAGTAGCACCTGACGCCACGCTGAACATCATTGAATCCGGCAAGGTCACGAAGAAGACTCGAGTAGAACTTCCAGATACAATCACCAGCGTGATTATCTGTCCAAACCAACGATGTGTGACGAACAAGGAAAGAGAACCAATCAAAGCCAAGTATGAGGTAGTTTCTCGAACTCCACCGACGCTGAAGTGTCTTTACTGTTGGACTCTTGTCGATGAAGAGGACATTATCGCTCAGTTCACCGAATAAGAACAAGACATCATGAGGCTGTGGGCCGAATGAAAACCTTAATTTGATGGACCCTTGTGCAGCCTCCAACCAGAATAGTGGTTCTACCCTTCAAAAACCATAGCGGCGCGTAGCAACACATGGTCGGTAACAGAATCGTTGTGATTGGAGACCGAGATACGGTCACAGGTTTCCGGATGGTTGGTGTGAAGGAATGCAGTGTTCCTGACACTCCTGAAGAAACACGTGGTTCACTGACCAAGTACTTCCGGGACCCCAGAACGGGACTCATTCTCATAACGGAACCTCTCGCCAAGACAGTGGAGGACACCATACTTGAACTGTCTGAGGCTCCGGTTCCAGTGATTCTACTTATTCCAGACAGAAACGGAACAACTGGAGCATATGATGCAGTCCTCAGGGAGCTCATTCGGAAGGCTGTTGGTATTGAGATAAACATCTGATCTGACATTGATGGAGCGTGAAGAATTGACCCAAGAAACCGGAAGAATCGAGAGCATTGCTGGCCCAGTTGTCCGATGTGGAGGACTGACCTCTGTCAGAATGTATGAGGTCGTACGTGTCGGCAAACAACAGTTGATTGGAGAAGTGATTGAGGTCGGTGAGGGCACGTGCACTGTCCAGGTCTATGAGGAAACATCTGGTCTTACGCCCGGAGAACCTGTGGTATCAACTGGTGACTCACTCTCTGTCGAGCTAGGGCCCGGGCTCTTAGGCTCCATCTATGATGGAATCCAGCGACCACTTCCCGAGCTTCGGGAGATGTCTGGCGACTTCATCTCGAGGGGTCTTACTGTAGAAGGCATAGACAAAGAGAAGAAGTGGGAATTCAAACCCACGATCAAGGTTGGCGACAATGTTGTCCCTGGTGACATCATTGGAGAGGTACCTGAAACAGGTATCATCACATCACGGATCCTGATGCCAGTCGGAGTTAAGGGCGAGGTTGTAGAAGTAGTGCCTCAGGGTGAGTACACAGTCCTTGAAACGATATGTAAGGTGAAGGACGCACACGGCGACATACACGATGTCATGATGCTCCAGAGGACACCTGTCCGAGTTGGTCGCCCCTTCAAGAATCGAGCTCCCATGGATACACCACTCATTACTGGACAGAGGGTCATTGATACATTCATGCCACAGGCCAAGGGCGGCACTGGTGCTATCCCAGGGGGCTTCGGAACAGGCAAGACGGTCACGCTCCATCAGTTTGCCAAGTGGGCCGACGCACAGGTCGTTGTCTACGTTGGTTGCGGAGAAAGGGGTAATGAGATGACTGAGGCACTGGAGGAGTGGCCCCACCTGAAGGATCCGAAGAGCGGCCGTCCCCTGATGGAACGTACAGTCTTGATCGCCAACACCTCAAACATGCCCGTTGCAGCGCGCGAGGCGTCCATCTATGTTGCAGTTACACTTGCCGAGTATTTCAGAGACCAAGGGTTCGACGTGGCATTGATGGCCGATTCGACCTCTCGTTGGGCCGAAGCACTCCGTGAGATCTCTTGAAGACTTGGCCAATTGCCATCGGAAGAAGGATATCCTGCCTATCTGGGCTCTAGGCTGGCTCAGTTCTACGAGAGAGGTGGACGCGTGAAGGCTCTTGGGTCTGACGAGCGACTTGGCTCCATCACCCTTTGTGGTGCAGTGTCGCCCCCTGGAGGCGACTTCTCTGAGCCAGTAACGCAGGCCACACTCAGAATTGTGAAGGTCTTCTGGGCCCTGGACAAAGACTTGGCAGCCCGAAGATTCTTCCCTGCCATAGACTCACTAACGAGCTACTCTCTATATAGTCAAACCCTGGAACCTTGGCACCAGGAAAACCTAGGAGATGACTGGACTGGCTTGGTAAAGGAGGCCATGGCCCTTCTTCAAAAGGATCAAGAGCTCAGGGAGATTGTGCAGCTTGTTGGTCCAGATGCATTACCTGAGTCGGAGAGAGCGATCCTGGAGGCTGCCAGAATGATCAAAGAGGACTTTCTTACCCAGAGTGCCCTCCACGAGATTGACACATTCTGTCCAATTGGTAAGACATACAGGATGCTCCGATTAATCATCAAGTTTGCAAGGAAGATGGCTGAAGCGGTGAGCATGGGTGTGCAGGTCAGAAGAATCCTCGAATTCAGCGTTCTAGACAACCTCGCACGGATGAAGCTCACCCCTTGGGACAGCTATGAGTCGACGATGAACACCATTGACAAGAAGATGGACTCGGAATTCCAGTCACTCTATCAAGAGCTGTCTGCATCTGGCATGGTCGCACCAGGAATCGCTGAGTAGCATTACACACAATCTGCCAAATCAATTGTGAATAGTGGTGTTTATCGGCTCCCGTTTCTCTAGAACCATGAGATGAACCGCGACCGGGAATTAGCGATTGTCCACCAAGAGATTCTGGATTGCACAAAGTGTCCTCTTCACGCATCACGAACGAATGCTGTACCTGGAGAAGGCTCTATCAACGCCCAAGTCATGTTTGTTGGCGAGGCACCCGGTGTCAAGGAGGATGAATCCGGGAGGCCCTTTGTTGGACGTTCTGGGAATCTGCTCACTGATATGATTGCTGAGATCGGCCTTTCGAGGGATGAGGTGTTCATAACTTCGGTCTTGAAATCAAGACCACCAAACAACCGAACTCCTCGGAAGAACGAGATTGAAGCCTGTAAGCCATATCTACATCGCCAGATCGACATAATCGGGCCGAAAATCATCGTTCTTCTCGGTGGAGTAGCAGTGTCCTCAGTCATCGGCCCCTTGAAAGTATCAGAGGCGCATGGGCGAGTCCATGAGGCCGAGGGCCGCAAGTTCTTCATTACCTACCACCCTGGAGCTGCACTTCGATTCCCAAGACTCAGAGATGAAATGAGGAAGGACTTCTGGACTCTGAAGCGCGAATTCGACTGAGTGGTGGTTAAATTGGACTGGAATGACAACCTGATATGGAGTCAGTGGGTCTGACAGTATGTCTTCTCATTCTACAGAATCCCTTCGAGTTTCCTTCTTTTGACTCAATAATAGAGATGGCAGATCTCATTCTGAATCTAGCACTGGCATTTGCCATTCGTGGATACCTCGTATTCGTTCTTGTAGGTTTCATGGTCTATGTTACTGGGCTCAGTGACGGTCTGGCAAAGGGCCTAGTTGTTGCCGGAGTAGCTCTCTACATAGTCGGTCCTCCAGTCCTCGACTATTTCGTTGACATAGTCGGTGTTGACCCACTCACATTTGAGGGCGCCAAGATTGCGTGGCTGGAATACATTGGTATGACAGATGCTGAATTCATCCACACGCTTGTAACTATAGGTGACGTCATAGTTGCCGTTGCCATCCTTGCCGGAGCAATCCTGTACTTTACTCCGCTTGCTGGCGACTTGAAATCAAAGGGACAGTCACTCATTGTCCGGGCAATACTCCTTACCCCTGTCTTGGGATTCTTTCATGTGACAGCTTGGCTCTGAGCCTTCTCTCCAGACGGGAAGTCTTAAAACTAGCATGAGTTTACCGAGGCGAACAGACTCGACAAGATGATTTCAGGCGGCTATCACGGTGTCCAAGTCCTCAATTGCCTATCGTACAGTCTCTGATGTTAGTGGTCCGCTACTTGTGGTGGAGAGCACGCACGATGTCGGATACAACGAGGTCGTCAAGATTCGTGCTCCAAACGGCGAGCTCTTGACAGGAACCGTTCTAGAAACAGGCCGCGGCAGAGCCGTAATTCAAGTCTTTGAAGGCACCAGTGGTCTTGACACAAACGTTACTGCAGTGAGATTCACTGGTGATACTCTCAGGCTCCCAGTTTCCAGCGAGATTCTGGGACGTGTTCTTGATGGTTCAGGCAACCCCCTTGATACTGGTCCTGTGCTCACTGCTGAGGACCACTGGGACATCTATGGATCTCCAATCAATCCCTATGCTCGACAATACCCCCGTCAGCCAATCCAAACAGGACTCTCTGTAATAGATGGTTTGAACACACTTGTACGAGGACAGAAGCTTCCAATCTTCTCAGGATCGGGCCTTCCTCACAACCGGATTGCTGCTCAGGTTGTGAGGCAGTCGAAGATTCCCGGTGAAGAGGGTGACTTTGCCATTGTATTTGCGGCCATGGGTATTACTGCCACAGAGGCCCAGTACTTCATGAAGTCCTTCGAAGAAACAGGCGCTCTGGAACACACTACGATGTTCCTGAACTTGGCCAACGACCCTGCAATTGAACGAATCATCACACCTAGGGCTGCACTTACAGCAGCCGAGTACTTGGCCTACGAATCTGAGATGCATGTTCTTGTTGTGCTGACTGACATGACGAACTATGCAGAGGCTCTTCGAGAGATCAGTGCAGCAAGGTCTGAGGTTCCTGGTCGCCGTGGCTATCCAGGTTACCTGTATACCGACCTGAGCCTCATCTATGAGCGAGCGGGGAGAATCCATGGAAGGAATGGCACGATTACACAGATGCCGATTCTCTCCATGCCACAGGATGACATGACGCATCCCATCCCTGACTTGACTGGCTACATCACTGAGGGCCAGCTTCCATTGAGCAGAGCGCTTCACCGAAGGGGCGTGTATCCACCAATTGACCCTGGTCCATCACTGAGTAGGCTCATGAAGGAGGGCATCGGCGAGGGGATGACCCGCTTTGATCACAAAGAAGTCCAAGCACAGCTGTACTACGGCTACTCAGAGGGGATTGACTTGAGAGACCTTGTTGCCGTTGTTGGATCGGAGGCTCTCACGGATCGTGACCAGAAGTACCTCAAGTTTGCCGATCGCTTCGAACAGGAGTTCATCAGCCAAGATGAGTTCGAGGATCGCTCCTTCGAGTACACACTTGACCTAGGCTGGAACCTTCTGAGTGAGTTTCCCGAGCGCGAGCTCAAGAGGTGCGACCCCGAAACAATATCCTGGGCAAGCGAGAGGGGCGTATACAAGTTCGCAAGGTAAGAGAGAACCTAGCAACCCCTCTTAGAGACAGCACCACATATGATCGTGTGTAACCTAGCCCAATAACTCTGTTCAGCGAATTGCGGAAGCAACTCACTCTGAACCTATTCCATGGTGCAGGTAGTGGTCCTTCTCTTTCTTGGCCCCAAAGCTCCGAAGCCCATCTGTCTTCAGCTGAGCCTTGATATCCCGCGCGTCCGAACGACTAATCTCCCCACGCCCAAGCAAGTAGTCGATGATCTCCATTGCCTGTTTCACTGTGTCACACCTACGGATGTAGTCAACAACATCTGGGACAAACGTCTTGTGATCTTGTGGTTCATCGGATTCCTCGGCCATTGCGCGGACACCATCTATCTTGTGGGTCTTGGTTTGTCCCTCCGCGAGCTCCTCGCTCAGTGCAGGGTACTCTTCATCGAACTCTTCTCGTGACATTGTTGATCACCAGACAAGTTGCACCGTGACCAGTCTTGGTGTGTCTTCCGAGTTACTTCTGAATTAATCATTTATAACCTTAGCCAAGATGACCGATGCGATTTCAGCTTACCAAGAAGGACCACGGTAGTTTAGCCTTATGACGCTCAGTGTCACTTGGTAAAGAGAGGAATCTGAGTCCCGACTCTTTCTCTGCGCGTCTCCAACCTCCCAGTCCGCCATACTGAGCCGCCAGGTGAATCACCCTTCCAATTGAACGATCTCCAACTGACAGTGCAGCCTGAATCCGGGCACTTCTTGGGTCAATTCCTTCGACCTCTACGCGCGGCACGTCCCTAAGACCATTCTGAACAATTCTTAGCCTCTCTCGAAGCTGCTCTACACCGGGTTGACTCTGCCTCTCCCATCTTGTATGTGCCTTAGGCACAAAGGGATTGATACTAGCAGTGATTCTAAGGCCCGATACATCTGACAGATTCTTGACCATCTTTGAGATATCTATGATGTCTTCTTCAGACTCTTCAGGCAGCCCAATTATGAAGTACAGCTTCAGAGCTATGTAGCCCGCTTCTTTGGCCAGACGGGCGGCTCTCTCTATTTCCTCATCGTCTAGCCCCTTACCCATTGCCCTTCTCATACGTTCCGAACCCGCCTCCGGGGCAATAGTCAATGTCCGCTGACCTCCTTTCACGAATGATTCGAGAAGTTCGAGCGTAATTGAGTCAGCTCTCAAGGACGGGGCTGACAACTGGAGATTCTGGCTCACTATCCAACTGGCGAAGCTCTCCAGTCCATCCAAGTCTCCTAACGAGGAGCCTATCATCGACACCTTTCTAACAGGTGTCTTCTCAAGCCCCTGCTCGACAATTTCCTTCAGGCAGTCTAGTGACCTGGCTCTGCGAGGGCGGCAGATGTGGCCTACCATGCAAAACTTGCACGAGTATCCACAACCCCTTGTGACTTCAACCAGGAGCGACTTACCAAACACCGGGTCAAGTTTCGTACCATCCGGCACGTCGGGGACAATCTGAGCGACCGGGTGAAACAGGTCATCCAAATCGTCCATAATGAGCCTCTTGACTGAAGACTGGCCTGCAGAGGGCACGTATACCCCTGGAATCTCCGTCATAGAGGCGATAGCATCTGACCTTGAGGGTGAGTCACGGACAACATCCACAATATCATGGATTACTAGATCGCCTTCTCCAATCGCAAACGCGTCAACGAAGTCTGCGTATGGCTCGGGATTGGCGCTCACCACAGGCCCTCCGACAAGTACAATCGGACTCTCTGGCCCTCGGTTCTCCGACAAGGTTTCTATCCCGTCCATGTCCAGCATCTGGAGCAGATTCAGGACGTCCTCCTCCCAGGTCAAAGAGAAGGCGACGACGTGATTCTCCTTCAATGGACGCGAAGTCTCAAGTGAGCGTATAGGAGAAGGCACATCATATCTGAAATACCTCTCACAAGAAGTATCGACTCTGCGGTTCAATCCCTCGTAGAACAGATGAGTCGCAAGACTGGTCATTCCAGCTCTGTATGTGGACGGATAGCAGTATCCTACTAGGACGCTGGTCTGCCTCAGGTCCTTCACAATGATGTTGTGTTCCTTCAGCCGAATCTTGGGCAACGCTGCGTTCCCTTCCTGATATTCAGACTACTGTCCCTTCGTATAGTCCGTTTCTGACAATTTCTGAGTGACTCTTACTAGCTTCCCGGGTCCTATGTCCTTCTCGACCACCACCCCGATTCCAGTACGTGCATCTTGGTGTAGCACCACTCCGGGTGCGAGAAGGGTCCCGATTCCTGTCTTCACATTGTCTCCGATTATTGCTCCCAGTTTCCTTCGGCCTGAGCTGACCGACTCCCCTTTCACGCGCACACTCACAGGTCTGTCATCATGTCGGAGATTGGCTGTGATAGTGCCTGCCCCGAAATTGACCTTCCTTCCGATTACTGAGTCTCCAACATAGGAGAGGTGCCCTATGCTACTACCGTCCATGATCAGTGAGTTCTTGACTTCGCAACCATTCCCGACTTTCACATTCTCTGTGAGGCATGTGTACGGGCGAATGTAGCAATTAGGTCCGACAATTGAACCTTCACCAACATACACTGGGCCCTCAACATAGGCGCCGCTCTTCACAGTAGATCCTTCCTTTACTGTGACCTCTCCCTTGAGCACGGCACCATCTTCTACTATTCCTGAAATCCGCCCTTTCATTTCCCTCATTGGGCGTTCGTTGGCCTCAAGCAAGTCCCAAGGTCGGCCGATCTCAAGCCACCAAGACGGTATTGTGAATACACCAACGTTCTTCGTCTTGATGAGCATCATTATGGAGTCAGTAATCTCGTATTCGTTCCTGGGTGACAGCTCTGTCTTCTCTATTGCTTCCCACAAGGACTCTCCAGCTGCATAGATTCCCGCATTGACCAGGTTGCTAACCATCTGGTCCGGAGTTGGCTTCTCGATAAGGTCAGTCGCCTTATCACCCTCCACTGCTACCACACCATAGGGCGAAGGATCTTCGATTGGAAACACGGAGAGACTCAGTTCAAAGTTGTTGTTCTCGTGATGATCAATCAACCCCGTGAAGGTCCCGGGTCCTGTCATCACATCACCGTTCATCAGGAGTACGGTATCATCACCTGCGAAGTCCTTGACGAGTCCTGCTGCATGAGCTGTTCCCTTTCTCTCCTCCTGCAGAACGTAAGAAACACTCATCTTTCCCCAGTCTTCCGAATCAATGGCCTCCCTTAGCATCTCCCCCTGATAGCCGTATACCACTAGAGTTTCTGTGATGCCGGCTTTCTTCAGGGCATTCAAGGTATGGAATATGAAAGGCCTCCCTGCTGCGGGTAGCAAGTGCTTCGGCATGTTCGCTGAAAGAGGCATCATTCGTGTTGACTCACCTGCGGCGAGTAGAGCGGCCTTCTTCATGATAGGTCGAGCATTTCGATGATGTACTCTGTTATAGAGTTTGTCGGGAGTCAAGAAGAGTGAGCAGAGGGCCAAAGATGGCGCGGTAGTGGACCGCGACACTCCGCCCCCTGCTGCGATAGATTAATATACTTTGTTTTGTACAAATAAGGTGTTGTTTGAGGCAAGTTTCGAGAACTCTGCTGCTTCAAACATGACGAACGAAAGTAGGTGAAAACTACAATGATGTCAAATGAACAACTGCAGGAGGAGCTTAAGGATCTGAAGCTCACCAAGAGCCAGATGATAGTGCTCGACATTCTCCGCACCAGCGGTAAGAATGGTGTTACTCCCAAGCAGCTCCTAGACAAGGTGTCTTTCGCACCAAGGACTGTAAGGTACGCACTTAGGAAGCTCCTGAAGAAGAAGTTAATCAAGAGAGTACCATGTCTACAGGACATGCGGCAGTGGATCTATGTCCCAGCATAGACTAACAACGAACGAATGGGATCTTCTTTCACTGGCAGCAAATGGCTGTCAATGAGGGAATTGAATGAGGGTGGAGTGATCTAATCCTCGCAACGTACCGCGACTTACATGGATGAAGAGCTGGAGGCTGTCTGTTGGACCCTGTGAAGATACTTGCCGGCGAAGAAGAAGTAGCGGCGGCAGTCCGTGCACTCAATGACGAGAGCCGAAGACAGATTCTCCATGCTCTTAGAGCCAAGCCTATGTCAACTTCTGAGCTCTGCAGCTTTTTGGAAGAACAAGGATCCGACAAGGATGTCAAGCCGCAGACCGTACGTTACCATCTGAAGGAGTTGGAGAAGAGCGGACTGATTCAACAGGAAGGATACGCTCCAGCCGGAAATGGCACCTCTCATGTGATGACGAAGGTTTGGCGAGCAACAGCAGAAACCATATTCATTGCCACGGGCAGCCTAGATGATCTTCCTGAACGAGTTCCTGCTGAGATAGAGAAATCTCTTGACCTAGTCGGAACCCTGAAACCTATGGGGTTCTCCATTCCCGATGACGCGACGATGAGAGAGCTTGCGAGTCATTTTCACGAGCAGGACGAGCTCTGGAGAAAGGGTCGAGAAAGGGCAAAGCGGATTCTCAAAGAGATACCGGAGATTGATCCCGGAGTGTACGTGGCCCTTAGACGAATTCTAAGTGTGGTCTTGCTAGACGACTCTGATTTCGAGAAATACTGCGATGTGTCACGTCAGATGTTCTATGCCTTCAGGAAGGCGTATCTTGACGGCAAGGGAGAGAATCCGAAAGTCTACTAGTTCTCGGAACTCTCTCAGTTATTGGTATCACTGTGGAAAGGATACTCCGTCTTCAATAGGCGCTTTATTCTGCCTGCAATCTTTGGTCCCACACCCTTTACCTTTCTAAGATCTTTTTCTTCTGCTGAGAAGACCTTCTCAAGGGACCCAAGCTCAGTCAATAGAGCACGTGAGATTACTGTGTCTACACCCGGAAAACCAGACATGATGTACTCTAGCGTCTGAGCGTCCCCTATCCTTGTTTCTCCCGTCCTTGTTCGCAGTGGGCGCTTGGCTCCAACCTGTTCGAGGTGCGCCAACCGATACAACACATTCGCGGTTTCTTCGGCATTCCTTGTCCAGAGGATCGGGACTTGAATGCGAATAGCGATTGAGGCAAGTGCACCATAGATGGACGCGGGATTAACTGCTCGAAGCCCGATAAGCTGTTCACCTTCTATTATCAGCACAGGGCGGCGATAGGCTGAGCGTAGAGCAGTCAGTTGTACAAAGAGGCGACCATCAATCAATGATTGAATGAAGTCATCGGACTCCTTCCGCTCTACTGCCACCTCTTCGGATACAATGTAGTCCGCTACCTCAAGGCTTTCTCCAGAGATCTCGACATCAAGACGTGTAAGCTCACGCGGAACAGCCGTTGGAAGCTCTCGAGAATCAACGATTATGCGAATGGTTTCGTCGTCTTGTTTCACCAATCTTGGTGGCGTTGCCGCAGTTGCAGGCTCTTCCTCCACATCTTCGTCCACGAATTCCTCGAGGCTAGTCTGTTTCTCATCTGAGTCTTCCTCAGCCTCCTTCAGTGCAGAAGGCATCTTCTTCAACTTCTTAATCACGCTCCAATGATAGAACTCGTCGTGTGTCTTTCGGGCGACAAATATCACAACGCGTCCTGGACTGTGGCGTCCAGTTCTTCCACGACGTTGGATGTAGGGGACCACTGAGGGTACGCAGTCATAGAACACGACCAGGTTGCATTCGGGAATGTCAAGGCCCTCCTCTCCCACCTGGGTGGCTACCAGCACATTGAACTCGTTATTTCGGAACCCCTCTAGAACTTCGACCTGTTTCTTCTGACTGAATCCCTTGTCCATTCTTCTGGAACTCTGTCCAACGAAGCGGCTTACTCTCGCATGCTCCAACTGCTCTAGAGTCTGAACGACCTCGGCTGCCGTGTCACGAAACCTTGTGAATATGAGAATACGTGAGTCAAGATCCACAGAGAGCTGCTCATTGACAAGCTCGAGAATGGCATCTGCCTTCGGATGGCGATGGCCTCTGTCTATCAGCGATTGAAGCAGATTCTCAAACTGCCTGAACTCTGTCTTTGAGATTAGGTCCTTGACTCCCTTTGAGCTCTTCTTGTTTCGAACTTCTTCGTAGATTCCTTGAATGTAGCGGAGTGTGGGAGTGAGACCCTGTGTACCTATGAACTCGATGAGGTGTACAATCCGGAGAGCCGCCGTTAGGTTCCGTATTACCAGATACAATCCTCGAGGAGGCTTGGTATACGAGCCAATCTCTTTCCTGACTTGCTGTTGCACGCGAAGTATTTCCTTTCGGCTTAGACGGCGACTGTCGGGCATGGAGAAACCATGGTCGATAATTGGCTTCTTGTAGTCTTCAAGTAGACCGTACAAGATGTCCTTCAAGACCTCGACTTCTGAGGGCAATGTAACATATTGCACATCGGTAGCAATTGAAACGACATATTTCCGTACATCTGGGCTTCTTTCGTTACGAACCTCTATTCTGTCCAATCGAAGGTTCTTGCAGACGGTCTTGATTTGGTTAGTCTGATGTCCAGGCGAAGCAGTCAACCCAAGCGACAGCGGATTCTCAGCCTGCCTCTCGTATAGCTCAGCTATGAAAGTATATGCGTAGTTTCCCACTCCACGATGCGCCTCGTCGTAGACAATCAACGAAACCTGACCGAGATCGTAGCTTCTCTGGACAAGATCATTTTGTAAGGCTTGAGGAGTCATCACAAGAATCTTGGAATCTGTCCACATTTGAGGTCTAGAATCGGGCGCATCCTGACCAGTCATGCAGACTACCAAATCGGGGTCGATGTCCAAGACCCTTCTCAAGAATCGGGCCTGCTGGTCAACGAGTGGACGAGAGGGCGCGAGAAACAATACCTTTGACTCAGGATAGTCAGAAAGTCGCCTGGCAGCAACCAACGCAGCTATGATAGTCTTTCCGAGTCCGGTGCTCAACACAATCATGGTGCTTTCTCTTGATGCTACTTTGGAGAGACTGACTTGGTACTCCCTATAGTCTATGCTCTCCTTTCGCAATCCTGGGGCATCAACATACTCAATCTTCAACTAGGCTCTCACACCATGACTGTACTGACTGTCTTCTGATAATCCTCACTGTAAAAAGGCTCCTGCGGATTTCTGTCCATCGCTTGTTATCGGTGAGGGGTGTACACGTGCACAGCGAATCCAGAATGACACTCAACGACTGTCTGGTCAACAAACCCCAACCTTGCGTAATATCACCAGCGCACATTGAAGAAACCATACAAGGTGAAACTGAAGACGCCGAAATATTACTCTGGTCACTTGGAACGCCAAGGATTTGACACATTTGTGTCCTCGACACTGCGTGAACTGTTCAACAACAAGAGAGAATCAGTTCGCCATGGACGCGAAAACTATGAGAGCAAGTTAGATTAGCTCAAAGGCTGTTCGTTGAGCTGAACAAATGGATACGTGTGAACCAAAGTGGAGCTATGGCTACTGATTCTGATAATCTTCTTCATTACCGTGCTGCTAATTGCGACACGGATGATTCATCCTACATCGGCCGCATTAGCTGGGGCGGTATTGGCATCGATTGCCCTTATCACGAGTGGGATTCCTGAGCCAGAGATCTTGGGAATGGTGCGTCTAGAGCCGATTCTCGTGATTGCCGGGATGACAGTAGTGGCTGAGGTGATGCGGGGTGCAGGTGTCTTTCAGTTTCTTGTTGTATATCTCATCCGGTTGACACGGGGGAGTCCAAAGAAACTATTCGCGATATTCTGCTTGCTGACCGCGGTTCTATCGACGGTGCTGTTGAATGCTGTTGTAATAATGATAATGGGGTACTTGGTAGTTCTGACATGCCAAGCACTCAAGATTAGACCACACGAGTTCTTACTGGGAGAAATGTTGGCGGTTGGCGCTGGTGGTGCGTTCACATTGATTGGTACCACACCGAACGTAATCATCGCTGACTACGCAGGATTTGGATTCGACTATTACATCACACGATTTGGGATACTGGCTATAATCGTGATTACAGTGTCACTGATAGCTGTTTTCCTAATGACCCGTGGTCAACTAACCTTAGAAGACTCAAAGGCATTTGAGCAGATGATGGATCTAGATCCTTGGACGATGGTACCAAATCGACGGTTGTTTTGGGTATACGCGGGATTCTTTGTCCTAATCATCGTGGCCTTTGTTCTCTTTCCTCAGCCATATGTTGTCGCTATTGGGGGAATGATGGTCTTCATGACGGTCAGTCACGCTGATCCAGGGGCAAGTCTTCGCGATATAGAGTGGGACATCATCTTCTTCATTGGGGGGCTCTTCGTTCTGGCAGGCGCCTTGGAACTTGTCGGAATTCTCGGTATGGTTTCAGACGCCATTCTTCTGACAAGCGGCGGGCAATTGATACCTTCATCATTGACGTTGCTTTTGATAGCATGGATTGGAGCGTTCATCATCGGTGGCCCACCCATAGCTGCGGTCTTAGCACCCCTTGCCGTCGATATGGCCACAGTCATGGGTTGGCCCATTGGCGTGAGGGACCCGTTATTCTGGGGTGTAGGATTTGGGGCTGCTTTAGGTGGTGTAGCAACACCGTATGGGGCAGTGCCATTGCTAGTCTTATCGATGGTTAGCTTCGAGAAATCAGAGATATCCCGGCGCAGGTTTCTCATCCTTGCGGTACTGGTGAACATCATTCAGATTGTGCTGTGTTCAATCTATATCATGCTCTTCGCGCTACCCCTATGAGGAATTAGATTCCACCTCGATGTTTGTAGGGGCTGCAGACAAGCCAATACGATGGCTACTCCACAATGCCCCACCTTATTCTTTGGAACACACGTTCTAAAGCATAGTATAGCATGGTCTTTGCAGCGTTAGCGACAAGTGTAATCATGATTGAGGTCTCGATACTACCGGTAAACGCCCATACGGTCACATATGTTACACTCAAGGCTATTGCTCGCCAAATCAATGATTTGACAAGTGAGCGCGTTCTGGTTTCCTTCAATTGTTTCCACCAGCCTTACGACATATGTGGAAACATCGTTAGTGAGTTATAAGTATAGACGATGGTCTACTATAAGACGGCGCTTCCAAACACAAACTCAAGGACGTTCATCACTGATAACTCTCCTAAGACGAGAGAGGAATCCGTAGTAGCTCAGCCAAGAAACGCACCAGATCATCCCTTGCAATCCTCTACGATTGTCAAGATACAGCTTGCTTCATAATACTCACTGTAAAAAGCCTGTCACAGCTTCAACTTGGTTAGGAGTCGGACCTGATGACGACTGGTGAGGCCATGCCAAGTATAGAAGCAGAGCTCTACGAACTCAGTATGCCGGGTAGGCTGTTGGGCAAGGAGGTTCTTGACAGTAGGGCACGAAGAATCGGGATTGTGAGAAGCATACGGATTGCTATACATCCCACACGTTCAGAGCTAATTGTAAAGGGTGCAGAAGTCGAGTTTCCGGTGGACTTTGCGAAGGTAGATACTGTCGGGACTGTTGTCCAGCTCAACTCGACTGTCAAAGAGGCTGAAGAGATAGAAGTTCACGATGTCATCCGTCTGCAGAAGGAGGTACTTGACGACATCAAGTCCTATCTTGGAGCCAGATGATTCGAAGGGGCAGCCGGATAGAAGATTTAATAGCAGTCAGAGGCGCATCCCGCCTCTGGTGCCGCATTCATGGACCTCACAGTCGAAGACCTAGCAAGGATGATTGATCACACAAGACTGAAACCTGAGACAAAACGGGGCAAGATTAAGCAGCTTTGTGAAGAGGCTATCACCTACGGTTTTGTGGCAGTCTGCATCAATCCTGTTCATGTTGCATATGCA
Organism: Candidatus Thorarchaeota archaeon; assembly: GCA_016840795.1. Classification (GTDB taxonomy): domain Archaea; phylum Asgardarchaeota; class Thorarchaeia; order Thorarchaeales; family Thorarchaeaceae; genus SMTZ1-83. The sequence goes on from JAEORS010000006.1 coordinate 21,402, forward strand.
TCCGAGCTACTCAAAGACACAGACGTGAAAGTCTGTAGTGTCATCGGATTCCCTCTTGGTGCCAGTCTATCAACGATTAAGGCGGCGGAGGCCAGGGAGGCTGTGAAATCTGGTGCCCAGGAGGTAGACATGGTCGTCAATATTGGCGCTCTTCGCGATGAAGACTATGATCTTGTTAGAAGCGATATTGCGGCTGTTGTTGAAGCCTCCGGAAACGCCCACGTCAAGGTGATACTTGAAACAGGCCTTCTCACTGACGATCAGAAACGGCAGGGCTGCCTTCTGTCAAAGGAGGCTGGTGCACACTTCGTCAAGACCTCCACAGGTTTTGGTCCGATGGGCGCAACGCCTTACGATGTGCGTCTAATGCGTGAAACTGTTGGTAGTGAGATGGGCGTCAAGGCCGCCGGTGGAATTCGTAGTTTCAAGGATGCAATCAAGATGATTGAGGCTGGTGCAAATCGACTAGGTACTAGCTCCGGAATTGCCATCGTCGAGGACTTCCGCTGGGCTCAATACAGCGACACTTGGATGCAGCCCGACAAGCCCTGTTGGGATTGTCCGAGTCGTCAAGCCAATCTGGCCAAGCAACCTAAGGAAGTCTATGTCTGGTACAAGCAGAGGTGTCTTGTCTGTCCAGATCGTCACTTGAATGTGTTCAACGACTAGGAGGGAGTAAGAGTGTCAGAATCGCCACAACCATACTCAGAAGCGAAGATTCTACGTGTATCCCTCACCGACAATAACATAGTTGAGCAGCCTCTTGAGAAGGATCTAGTTTCGGAATATCTGGGGGGTCGAGGACTTGGCGTCAAGATGCTCTTTGACGGTCTGGCTCCCAACACGGACCCTCTGTCACCCGAGAACATCCTGATCTTTGCTGTGGGGCCGCTGACTGCCACAACCGTGCCAACTGCTGGGCGCTTTGTTGTTATCACCAAGTCACCACTGACCGGTACCATATTCGATTCACATGCTGGCGGATACTTCGGAGCACAACTTCGACGAGCCGGTTATGCTGCCGTTGTCTTTGAGGGGAGCTCACCGTCTCCGGTCTATTTGTGGATCAATGACGAACGGTTCGAGCTGCGCGATGCTTCGAGAGTCTGGGGCAAAGACGTGGTGGAAACCACCAATCTTCTTCTAGAGGATACTGACGCAAAGGCCCAAGTCGCCTGTATAGGTCCAGCTGGTGAGAACCGCGTGAAGATCGCCGCGATAATGACTGACAAGCATCGAGCGGCAGGCCGTGGCGGCGTTGGAGCTGTCATGGGGTCCAAGAATCTCAAGGCGGTAGTTGTCAAGGGCTCCGGCAAGGTTGCAGTCGCTGATTCCGAGAGACTCAATGAGGCAGTCAAGAGAGCTCGGCTTTTGATAAAGAAGAATTCAGTCACTGACAAATCTCTCCCAATCTATGGAACTGCGGTGCTGGTGAATGTGACCAATGAGTTCGGAATGCTTCCAACTCACAACTTCCAAGAGGGCACATTCAATGATGCGGTAGGAGTGTCCGGAGAGAAACTCTTGGAGCGACTCTCGGTTCGAACCTACAATTGCTATGGCTGTCCAATTGGTTGCGGACGAATCAGCCGGGCAAGAGGTGAAGAGGTTGGCGGTCCAGAGTACGAAACAATCTGGGCATTCGGTCCTCAATGTGGTATCAATGACCTAGAGTGGATTGCTACTATCAACCATCAGTGTAATCTCATGGGAATTGACACAATCTCAGCGGGGAGCACGATAGGCTGTGCAATGGAACTTGTGCAGAGGGGGAATCTCGATGCCCCACTACACTTTGGTGAAACTGAGGGTCTAATCGAGCTGATACATGACATCGCACATGCTCGAGGTCTAGGTGCTGAACTTGGGGAGGGAAGTCGAGTGCTGGCGTCAGACTATGGAGCTCCGGAGCTAGCAATGCATGTCAAGGGCCTTGAGATGCCCGCCTATGATCCGCGTGGAGCTCAAGGTCACGCACTTGGATATGCCACATCGAATCGCGGTGGATGTCACCTGCGGTCTTATCTCATTGGTCCGGAGATCTTGGGAACTCCAGTAAGAGTTGACAGAGATCGACCTGAGGGCAAGGCTGACCTCGTGGTTCTCTACCAGAACCTCTCAGCTGCGATGGACTCCTTGGTCGTCTGCAGGTTCACTAATTTCGCTTGGACTGTTGATGACTATGCTGAGATGCTTGCTGCTGGATCCGGACTACCAGTGACCGGACGAGATATTCTGACCATAGGAGAACGAATCTGGAATCTTGAGCGACTATTCAACAACCGTGAAGGACTCACGACAGACGACGACCAGCTTCCTCCAAGATTCTTCACACCCCTGCCGGAGGGGAACTCTCGAAATCGTGTTGTTCACCTAGACCAGATGCTTACAGAGTACTATAGGCTGAGGGGCTGGGATGCAGACGGACGGCCAACCAAGGACCGACTCAAGAATCTCAACATCCCTGTCTGATTCCTACATTGATTGAATGGAGTTGCGTTCTGCTGGCTAGAGCGAAGCGTCACAGAAAGTTCCGAAGGTTTCACGCCCCGTATCTCACCAAGATACGCCTTTACTGGTGTGACCGATGCAACGTTCCTAGACCTTCGGAGAAGAACTGTGGTGTGTGTGGTACCAGTCCTAGAACTGTTGGAATCTCACCTCCTGGAGACCCATATCCCGCTATGGAGGGACACATAGATTACGCAACCCGGGCTATTGATGAGCAGTTCGGAGAGGGCATAGGAAAGACAATACTTCCATCTAACAAGACAATAGTGCTAAACAAGGCCCCATCCCTGGATGCGATGTTTGAGATTGTCGTTGACGGCCACATTCTCGGAAGGCTTCGATATGACATTCCGAAAGGCGGCTATACATTCCTCCTTACGCTAGAGGGCGGCAGGAGGATTGGTCAACACAGCAAGCAGAAGTGGGTTTCGTGCCATGACGGTGTTCTTCCGTACCTCAAGAAAGGTGCCAATCTGATGTTACCAGGAGTGGCTGGATGCGACTCAGATATCGAAACGAATGATGAGGTGTGGATAGTAGACTCGAATGGTCTTGTCATTGGTGTTGGGACCGCCCGGATGAGCGGAAAAGAGATGGCCGAAGGAACAAAGGGCTTTGCAGTCAAGATTAGGACGGTCGATGACCCAAAGGAACCAGACATCAACCCAACGACCGCTTCGTGGGATGATGCAATAGAGGCCAATCATCATGACATTGAACGTATCGAAGATGAAGCCGTTTCCTTCATTCGACGGACCGCGGACAAGGTGAAGTCGCCTGTTGTGGTTGGATTCAGTGGTGGGAAGGACTCTCTTGCCACCTGTCTACTCGTGAAGAAGGCACTCGGTGAATCTCCTCCTCTGTTCTTCATGGATACGGGGCTTGAGCTTCCGGAAACAGTGCAGTATGTGAGGGAATTCGCTGAGCGACATGACACAAGAATCGTCGGGCAGGCGGCAGGTGACCACTTCTGGGAAACGGTTGACACATTTGGGGCACCTGCGAGGGACTTCCGCTGGTGCTGCAAGACTCTGAAACTTGGACCAGCTGCACTCTCTATTAGCGAGGAGATGGGCGGAACAACCCTTAGTTTCATGGGACAGAGAAAACTAGAGTCCTTTCAGCGAGCAGTCGAACCGAGAGTGTCGTCCAATCCGTGGGTTCCGGGGCAGACATCAGCGAATCCAATTCAGAACTGGAACGCCTTGGAGGTATGGCTTTACATATTCAAAGAGAAGGAACCATTCAACCAGCTTTACAATGAGGGTTATCACAGGATGGGATGCTACCTCTGCCCCTCTTCTCCCCTCGCTGAGATTGAGAGTCTACGAAACACTCATCCTGAGCTATACACGAGGTGGAAGGAGAAGCTGTATGAATGGGCTGACCAGCTGAACTTCCCCAGGGAGTGGGCTGATCAAGGCTACTGGCGATGGAAGAAGCTACCTCCCGGACAGCAGAAGTTGGCTGAATCACTCGGTCTAAAGATAGAGGCTGATCGCCCGGGCCCGACGGAGCGCTTGGAACTCGAGGTTGTAAAGGGGGTCTCTCCATGTGTTGATTCAGGGTTCAGCTTGGAGGGACAGTTCTCCTCTGGGATTGACATAAACAGAGTTGCCGAGGTACTTGCAATCTTTGGAGAGCAGAAGGTGTCAGAAGAACTCGGGGCACTGAGAATCAAGGCAGGAGAGGACGCCATCATTCTCTATAGCTCCGGCTCATTAGTTGTTCGTGGCAAGAATGAAACCGTCGTCGAAAGACTGGCTGCACAGGTTGAACGTGCTGTAGGACGTGCCTTGTTCTGTCAGGCTTGCGGATCGTGTATCCCCCAATGTGAACATGGTGCGCTCAACCTTGATGGAGGCAAGGTCGTTGTGGATGCAGAAAAATGTACCAACTGTCTGAAATGCGACAAGTGGCCTTGTCCAACATACCTGAGCTGATATATTGCTAGTCGTTAAATAGCGGGCGCACTCGTTGACAAAAGCTTAATTACAGCGACCCAATGCGACCACTTCAAGACATCTCTGATTACAGCCCAGGCGGCAAGGAATATGCTCAGCGCAATCTCAATCACCATATGGCGGTTCCGAAGGTATCTCGTGCTGAGCCTTGTTATTTCTATGATAGCAATACCATTTGCCAACTTCCTAGTCATTGAACGCGACCGCAATCGAAATGAGATGTACGGTGAGGCATTCTGGCGATTCGGTTTCAATGTGTATAGCATGACCGATGACGAAGTGGCTGAAGCCATGGGCTACCCTCCGGAGAACTATACACTCCCCGAATACTTGGGCAATGTAACGTACGAATATCCAGTGTTTGGGCTGATATTCTTCGCAATAGCTGCATGGTTGTTCCCTGGTCAAGGAGGTGTACAACCGTTATGGCTAAACTTCATTCTGGCATTGGTCTTCAATCTGAATCTTGTCCTAGTAGCAATCCTACTTGGAGAACGGATCTTCAACAAGAACTGGGCAAGAATGCTATTTGCCGGATACTATATCTACGGATTGATAATGTCTGCTGGGGGAGGAAAGCTTGAGCCTATTGTAGACTGCCTGCTTCTGATGGCACTAGTTCTCAGTAAAGAGAATCAGCACGGCAAGGCAATGTTTGTTCTCGGGCTCTCGGTGCAGACTAAGATCTACTCAGCGGTTGCTTTGCCCCTCCTCTTCATAATCTCCCCACTATCAATCATCTGGTTCTTCGCATCAACTCTGCTTACTGTGATTCCATTCCTATTCCTAGGTGCCGATTTCAGCACACTATTGTATCACTTCCTGAATACAACCGAGTATAGCTCCTACATTGTGAACCCAATGTTTCCTGGGCTATTCCTTGGCACACCAGAATTCAGTAACGATCCTGTTACGTTCTACATGTGGCCCCCTGCATTGATTCCCCTTGTGATGTACGTTGCATTCATGCTCTTCACGTTTCGAATGTATCTACCGGACAAGTCTGACTTCATGAAGGCGACGTTGCGTGAGAGATTCCTGCTGTTGTTCCCTCTATACATCTATATTCTTCCTTCAATCCTCTTTGTATTTAGGTGGGTCATGCCTTGGTACCTATTCTGGCTGGGCCCCATGATCTTTCTCTTCAAGGAAGACAGACATGCAGTGGGCTATCTGAAGCAACTAACAGTTGTCGGCCTCCTCTATACATTCGGCATGTTCTGCAACTGGCCCTATTTCATCACGGGTCCCTTGCCTGACTTCTTGATACACTTCCCCATGGGATGGTTTACTCTCCTTGGTCTAGTATTGCTACTGGGTTCCGCAGCAGTGGCATTTGGGATATGGAAGTGGACCTTTGAACGGCGTGAGAGAAGGGCTCAGCTGATACGAGAAGCTACGGCGCGGGGTGAGCTGGTAATCTGATTCAAATCCTTGGTGTACCATTCTCACGATAATAGTCGATTATGCGCTTTCTAATCAGTGTGGATGAAAACAGTCCATCCGCATCACGCATCTCAAGTCTGACTATCTTTGTGCTCATTCCCAAATCTGAGAAACGTCTCTCTAAAGCATTGATGTCAGTCCGTTGATCATACCCGAGCGCGACAATGTCTGGCGCTATGTCTACCACAATTGAAGTGTGGTCAGTTGTATCATACCCCAGAACCGCTCTGTCCACAATCTTCAGTGACTCTACAATCCGACGTCGCTGTTCTGCCGGGAAAACAGGGGGTGCACCTCTCTCATTCTCAATAGTCTTGTCAAGTGCCACGATGACAACAAGCTCCCCATCGTTGCCAGCTAGTTCTCTCGCTTGTTGAAGGTACGCAAGATGTCCAAGGTGAAGAATGTCGAACTTGCCGGCCGCCAGAACACGATTTCCCGACATCGAAAACGCCCTCGGTCTAGTCCTCATCAACAGCCAGAAACTCTGTTCCCTCTTTTATGACCTCGATTCTACGTTTTGTCTTGGTTATCTGACTCACATGAACAAGACCGTTGATCTCCAGTTGCATCAAGGCCTGATTGAGCTCTGCATCACTGGGTTCATCGCCCAACTCCTTCTTCAAGATTCTTATCAGTTCATCATCAAGGATGACGCCTCGACGCTTGTTCAGAATATCAATAATGACGTTCCTTAGTGGTAACACACTCCATGATGACATAGATTCCACGTCCTAGTGTTCATACATAGTGTGGAGGTGTGGTCTCCATGGCTTGAGTTGACCTTCGCATTTCCCTCTCTATCTTCTCAAACCGCTCAATATCCTCCGATGTCACTGATGCGTGGATGACGGCCAGTGCAGATTCAAAGTGTCTCCAAGAAACAACCTCTGCATCCAAGTCCTCTCTCAAAGCACGCATTCCTGCCTCTCTGCAGACGGCCTCAATGTCCCCGCCGACGTACCCCTCGGTCTGGTCCACGAGGGCCCCAATTGAAACGTCTGGGTCTAGTGGCATATTCTGAGTGTATATGTCGAAGATCTCCTTCCTGCTCTTGGTATCGGGAGCCCGTACGTATACGAACCGGTCGAACCTTCCAGTTCTCAATAGAGCTCTGTCAATCAAGTCAGGGCGATTTGTGGCCGCCAGGACGATAATGTCTTTCATCGACTCAAGTCCGTCCATCTCCGTCAGAAGCTGACTGATTACCCTCTCTGTAACATGACTATCTCCAGCACTCCGTCCCCGCGTAGGAGCAATAGCATCAACCTCATCAAAGAAGATGATTGCTGGAGCAGCTGTTCGTGCTTTTCTGAAGACCTCTCTTATTGCCTTCTCACTCTCACCGACCCACTTGGAGAGCAATTCGGGTCCCTTGACACTTATGAAGTTGGCCTCACTCTCTGTCGCAACTGCCCTGGCAAGGAGTGTCTTTCCACATCCTGGAGGACCCCAAATCAGCACACCTCTCGGTGGTGTGATTCCGATTCGTCTGAACGAATCCTGTTTCTTCAAGGGCCACTCTACCACCTCAACGAGCTCCTGTTTTACGTCTTCTAGACCTCCCACGTCAGTCCACTTGACATTGGGAACTTCAATGAACACCTCTCTGACTGCAGAGGGTTGTATTTCTCTTAGTGCTCCGAGGAAATCATTGTTGTTGACCTCCAATTGGTCCAGCACGTCTGGAGGTATCTCCTCCTCCTCGAGGTTTATCTTGGGCAAGTACCTCCTCAGAGCTTTCATGGCGGCCTCTCTACATAACGCATTGAGGTCTGCACCCACAAAGCCGTGAGTGATTCTCGCAAGATTCTGTAGGTCCACTCTGGTATCGCCTTCAGACGTTAGAGGCATACCTCTCGAATGAATATGCAACACCTCTAACCGGCCAGTCTCGTCCGGCACTCCTATCTCGATCTCACGGTCGAATCTTCCGGGACGGCGAAGCGCAGGATCAAGGGCGTTGACTCTATTCGTGGCACCTATCACAATGACTTGTCCTCTTGCTTTCAGGCCATCCATCGTAGCAAGAAGTTGGGCGACCACTCTTCGTTCCACCTCGCCCTGCACATCTTCTCTCTTTGGCGCAATTGCGTCTAGCTCATCAATGAAGATTATACTGGGAGCGTTCTCTTCAGCCTCTTCAAAGAGTTTCCTTAGTTTCTGTTCAGATTCCCCATAGAACTTGGACATTATCTCAGGGCCGTTGATATGAACAAAGTTGGCTTCTGACTCGCTTGCGACTGCCTTAGCCAGCAGAGTCTTCCCTGTGCCCGGCGGGCCATGAAGAATCAGTCCACGAGGCGGATCAATTCCCAGCCGCTTGAAGATCTCTGGATGTTTCATTGGCAGCTCAACCATCTCTCGAATCCGCTGAATCGCGTCGGCGAGACCTCCAATCTCCTCGTAGGTGACTTGTGCCGTACCGACTACGTCACCTGTTGGTTTCTCAGTTATCGCCAACATAGACGAGTGTTGTACCACAACAGTTCCTGCGGGTTTGACAGCCGTGACCTTGAATGGTATCGCTCTACCCAGAATCGGAATGAAGACAGTGTCGTTTATCGTGACAGGGCAGTTCAGGAGTTTCCTCTTTACAAACTCCTCAAACCGTGGTTCGGGCCGAATCGGTACAGAAGTTGGCGCAAGAGTGACGTTGCGAGCGGGCTCCTCATTCGCACGAGACACAGTCACCTTCTCACTTAGGCTTACGCCAGCATTCCTCCGGATTCTGCCGTCCATCCGGATTATCTCGCGGCCCTTGTCTCCCTGATAGGCTGGCCAAGCTATTGCAGCAGTCACCCTCTTTCCTTTGATCTGGATTATGTCCCCAGTTCTAACACCAAGCTTCTCCATGGACATAGCGTCGATTCTGACTATGAATCTACCAATATCCCTGTGCTCGGCCTCTGTTACTTTCAGAACTATTTCGACCATTGCTTAGCCGCAGCCTCCTGCTCTTTCTTGTTCAGAAACGACGAATCGGCGCTACTCCCGCACCGAGGTGTCACCCAACTTCTGGTTCCCATACAAGGTATATCTACACCGAGGTACTCTCGTTGCAGAGGTGTGGTTCTCAGATGATTGCCTTGAGTTTGCTTTTATAAACTCTGAGTTCTCTACCTGAGTCGACAATATGAACTTACTTCGTGGGGCGCGATTCCTAAATTCGTGAGACCCGCTCTACCTCTACTTGAGCTACTCCCTCGAGAGAACTGATTGCGGCCTCAACATCATCGGTTCCGCCCATCGACTCCTCTCTTGCGACGTTCATCCTTAGTGCCTTGAGTCCAAAGGCTACTGGAGCAATCTCTGTTGCCCGAATGTCCGTGCCCTCTGGAATGACTTCTCTAATGCGCTCAAGTAGGGCGTCCAAGTCCACGTCCACATCATCTGGCATAATCTTCAATGTAACTACTACTCTTGCCATCGCTTGTTTACTCCTATGACAGTCAAGGCCCCTCGAAGGCGCAGTTGGGGCACGTATATTTGACAGAGAAACGTCTACAGACCTCGCACCGCCAAATCATCAAATCGCCGCATGAAGGACACTGGAACTTCACGCTGTCCTCTTGCGGAGAGATCGAGCGGTGACATGATGTACATCTAATTGCTCTCATGTTAGACAAGTTATCACCAGAAGGTATTGTCGGGTTGCGTTTCATGGGGGCATTTTTGCGGTTTTTATAAACCTGCCGAAGCGTATCTGACCTGTTTCTTACAACTTGCTGTGAGTGAACTGCGACAGCAAGAAACCTCTGTGTTCCACCCTTCTCCTGCCAGTGTCACCATCTTCCGAAATCCAAGGGATTTCAAGATTAGCAAGAGCATTGTCCGTCGTCATCGGGACGGGATCCCTCCTCCAGACCTGGCCTCCTTCTCCTGTCCTGATGCCGGGGCATCACTCCT
>JAEORS010000062.1:0-9559 GCA_016840795.1 Candidatus Thorarchaeota archaeon
CAGAGTAGTGCCATCCACTGGTTGACCCTCGGAATCGGTCATGTTGCCTCTGATGTCAAGTGTGTCGTTCCAATGCGCGATATGGGTGTCTAGACCCTGTTTTATGTCGATATCGATGGTTTCACTCGCAAAGAAGCTCTTCTCGGGTTCAGAAGAGGCAAGCATTGGAATAGGTGTTGATGCCGCAGAAACTATGGTCCAGTTGGCAACCGTGAAACCTGCAGTGGAGTATGTGGCTGTGATGTTGTGAGGCCCAACAGTAGAACCTGACGGGAACACGTAGCTGAGATTTGCCAGCGGGAGAAGGATTCCGGGTTGGATCTGGGCGGCACCCATCGCCACGGAGTCAGTCACATCGTAGAACGAGATTGTTTCTGGTGTGGAAATGGGAACATAGTCAACCATCAACAGTGCGCTCAGTGTAAAAGGAGTGCCAATCTGGACCCATGCGGGGGACAGATTCGGCCAGACCCACAGCTGAGCATTACCCGACCCCATATTGACGGGGTCCTCTCCACCTCCCATGCTGCCGGGGAGAGGAATAGGAAGGACCTGAATCCACTCGCCGCCATCGGGATGGCCTGTCATAGGAACGAAGACCTCTGCCCAGAACATCATGTGACGAACTTTGATCTCTCGGTACCCTCCCATTGGGTCACCCACAGCGTAGCCCATTGTGATACGGGCGGGAATGTCAAGGTACCTCATGAAGACACAGTAGGCGGTAGCAAAGTCCATGGGAAGTCCACCGCCTCTCTCAAGGAACCAGTCGGTGACCTCTTGGCCTGGAGGGGGACGGTCATTGTAATCGTCCAGCATCAGCTCGAATATGCCGCTTCGGAAGTAATTGTCGACGACCATGGCTGTTTGATACGCGTTGCCTGCTCCTAGAAACACAGATGCGTTGTCAATTACTCTCTGGGTCAGTGTAACTCCGCTCAACGTTGAATACATGCTTTGAATTGGTGGAGGAGCTTGGTTTCCATCACGGGCCCTGGTCGCTACATCGAGAAGGTTCTGGTCTATGTAGGTGACCTCATAACTGAGCAGAATGCTCTGGTCTGGGTCGCCTATGAAGAACGGACTTAGTAGAGCTGTACCATATTCATCTGTATAGAGGTTGTAACTCTGTAATCTGCTTGGACTGTGAGGTTGATACACTCCTCCTACCAGTTCCCCCGTTTCAAAGGAGTCTTGTATAATCATGGCGTCAGGAAACAGTGAGGGGATCTCGATATCGGCGGCACTTGGTCCAGGTGTTACATTCAGGAATACCCTATAGATCGGGTTTGTGGCAAAGAGTGGGTCAATCTCTCCGAGTGTCCACTGTGTTGTATCGGACTTTGTCCAAGAGGCGCCGTCATAGCTGTCATAGGCAGTCTTCCGCCACAATTGGGGGGGATCTTCGGGTGCGACATAGAACAGTGTATTCTCCATCTGATCAAGCAGATCATCCGGCAATGACATGTTCATTGGGACATCCGTATAGTTGATGTTGTCAAACCAGTTAGACCGTCCGCCGGCCCAAGGGATATCGTAGTCCCATTCTATAGCATCATCGTATGATGTGTGCGGGTCGTAATCTCTCACACCAACAAACTGCACGAGTACGAATGAGTAGAGCGCCCAGACTATCATTGCGACCAGAATCAGTGAGCTGACTACAGTAGTGAAACCCATTCTACGGTCGTCAGTCGTAACGGCGGCACTCAAGTGTTTATACCTCTCATTTTCTAGGTTCCCGCGTGTATTTGGGGCAGAACCCGCATTAGGTGGTGAGTCATCTGCCATGAACCGTCCGGCTCAATGAATTAAAGGGTTTCTCGGACCTTTCCACTCTCCTATAAATCGAAAGCCCCAACAGACAGCAATATCATTATGTAGGCGGCTTCATGAAGAGCCAAGAAGACCAAGTGGGTAGGACGATGACACTTGAGGAGAGAATTGACATATTTGTGCGTGAAGAGATGACACGCTCAGAAGCAGGCGCGCACGCATACGATCATGTGAAACGAGTCCATTCCATTGCGATGGAGATAGGAAGGGAGTTGCGTGCGGACCTCCGGGTGCTGGGCGCTGCTGCACTCCTTCACGATGTCGGACGTTTCCGCGAGGAGGAAACAGGAATCTCTCATTCTAAGCTCTCAGGTGATATGGGGGAGGACATTCTCCGGGAACTGAAATACACAGATGCAGAGATTCAGGGTATCAAAGAAGCCATCAGGACGCATCGTTTCAGTGAAGACCTCACACCCACTTCACTTGAGGGAGAGATTCTTAGCGACGCTGACAAGTTGGATGCGATGGGGGCGATCGGTGTGTTTCGTGCAATAGCTCAGGCTGCTGTAGAGAACGCAGGGTTTGAAGCCTTCTTGAAACATGCAGATGCAAAACTGCTCAAGCTTCGCGACCTCGTGCACACCAAACCTGCAAGAGAGATGGCTAAGGAACGTCATAGGGTCCTGCAGTCCTTCGTGGAGGAGTTGCGTAGAGAACTCGAAGAAGAGAGCTAGGGAGGGTTCTTCCCAAGAAACATCTCGAGGTAGGAGCTTCGCGTTGACGTCTCTGAATCAAGTCCTAGTTTCTCAAGAACCGCAAACATCCTATCTCTCATGGGCTCAATCAGTTCCTTGGACTCAACCACTTGTTCAATCTCGAGGTAGTTTCCTACTCCTTCCACTTCATCAAGACTCAGGGTAAGGTCCTCCAACGAATAGAAGACACGCTTCTTCACCACTTCGGCAATATATCTGAAACCAAGATGATCAAGAAGTGATTTTGCAGTTGCGACGTCGAAGAGACCTACTGAAAGCTCGATTCTGGTCTTCGAAAGTGGGTCTACTTTCGGGCCTTTGTATGTGAGTTCGTACAGGGGCCGGGATTCATCAACATGCTCCCTTGGTTCTTGGGAGTACGGCAGCCTCCTTCTGAGCCGCAGTGCCTCATCCGTTTCTTGGAATGCTCTACAAGGATGGTCATAATACGCGTCGGCCTGTGTTTCACTGTTAAGTTGTTGAGCTTCAATGCGTTCTAGAGCGTTTCTGATGGATTCCAAGTCACTCACAGGGGTCTTGACTTCAACCTCGAATGTCATCTTGTTCATTCTGTCTTTCACCTTTGAGCCCCTAACGTCGATTTCAACATACAAATCTGGAGTTAGGTGTTTCTCTATTCGTGGTATGATAGGTCACGGGCCACAATCCACATAACTGGAGTCACAGTCCAGTCACAGTGGGTGTCACATTGTCGAGATTCCTTGGTTTCAAGTGTGCTAAGTGCGGGAGGGAGTACACAGAGGATAATGTACCACCAAATGACAACTGCGGCGGCAGGATTGACATAACACTCGACCTCGAGGCGTTGAAGGAATCCTTCTCTCGTGATAGTATTGAGAGTCGGAAAGGCGGGCTTTGGAAGTACTTTGAACTCATGCCCCTAAGGCATCATGCGAACATCGTGACTCTTGGTGAGGGAGGTACTCCCCTTATCAGAGCGGGACGGTTGGGGGAGAAATTGGGACTCTCCAACCTGCTGTTGAAGATTGAAACCCTCTGTCCTTCGGGATCCTTCAAGGACCGTCCCATTTGCGTTGGCGTGAGCCGTGCACTGGAAGATGGAGCCGAAACTGTAGTAGCAGCATCCTCAGGAAATGCAGCCGCAGCCATGTCCACGTATGCTGCCAAAGGGGGGTTGAGAGCAGTGGTGTTTGTACCAGAGGACGCCCCAGCAGGAAAGCTAGTCCATCTAAGGACTCTTGGAGCTCGTGTATTTCGTGTTCACAAAGTTGAGGAAGGGGTTGACCCAACTACTACTCTACTCCGAGCCGCCTGCGATGAACTTGGGTGGACACCCACTCCCTCATTCGGGCCTTTCAACTGCTTCCAGTTTGAAGGTACAAAATCGCTTGGATATGAGATTGCTGAGCAGATGGCATGGAAAGTACCAGATTGGATACTATTCCCCACAGGCAGCGGAGGGCTTATGGCCGGAACTATGAAGGGGCTCTGGGAATTCCAGCAAATGGGGCTGATTGAACAACTTCCAAGACCTGTGATTGTCCAGCCAGAAGGCTGCGCGCCGATAGTAAGGGCATTCAAAGAAGGGCAGGATCCGCTCAATATCCAGCCCTGGGACTCGAACGAAACTGTGGCTGGAGGACTTGCAGACCCATTTCCGTGGGATGGTGATGCAGCCTTGAAGTATCTCAGTCTTGCCAAGGGAGATGCTGTCGCAGTTCCTGACGCGCAAATTGAGAAATTCTTAGTCGAGCTCGGAAGGGCTGAGGGAGTCTTTGCTGAACCAAGCGGAGTAGCAGCGCTGGCGGGACTCGAAACGTTACTGGAACAAGGAGTGATAGACAAATCCGAAACGGTGGTTGTCCCAATAACTGGCTCAGGGTTCAAGGACCTTGTCACACCTGATAGGTTAACAAGCCCGGTCACTCTCATAGGTCCGCGAATTGATGAGCTGAAGAGAAGTCTTCGAACGGTTTAGTAGCAAAGAAGAGTGATGAGATGTCAACGAAACACCTGCGTCAGAGAGCAAAGGAGATTGCAGGTGAATATGGATATCTCTCGTACATGATTGAGCGCTATCTCTCGCTATGGGGTGAGGATGATACGCTCAGGTTCATTGAGGCATGCGAAAGGCCCATCCGGACAGCAATCAGAGTAAACACACTGAAGACGACCGTTGATTCACTAGTGTCTCGGCTTGAGAGCAAGCATGTGACATTGGAACGTATACCGTGGTTAGAGGAGGGTTTCTGGGCTGACTTTGGAGAGAGATTCCCGGGTGCACTTTTCGAGCACATGTTTGGGTACTACTATGTGCAGGGAGTGCCCTCGATGACAGCAAGCAGCGTTCTAGATCCACAAGAAGGAGAAGAAGTTGTTGACATGGCCGCCGCGCCGGGCGGAAAGACGACGCATATTGCCCAGCTAATGAACAACTCTGGAACGGTGATTGCGATCGACTCCGACAGAAAGCGCATAGCCTCCTTAGAGAGTAACATTCAGAGGTGTGGGGTGGCCAATTCCATAGTCGTGCGAGGCGATTCCAGGAAACTGAGTCAATTGGGCATTACGCCTGATAGAATCATGCTTGACGCCCCCTGCTCTGGTGAGGGTCTAATTCCCCTAGAGGCGTCAAGGAAGACGAGCAGGTCAATGGCGGATGTCAGATTCTGTGCCACTAGAGAGGACGAGTTGCTTGAGGCTGCGGTCGTCGGATTAGCTCCAGGCGGAACCATGGTGTACTCTACGTGCTCGATTGCTCCGGAAGAAAACGAGTATGTAGTCGATGGAGTACTTCAAAGACATCCAGAGATGCGGGTTGTCAAGATCCCATTCGAGTGTGGTTCTCCCGGCTACGTTGAGCCTTATGGAGTAGGTCTTGATAGCTCACTCAGTCTGGCGAGAAGGTTTCTGCCCCACCTCCATGGAACCGAGGGTTTCTTCATATGCAAACTGGTGAAGGAGGGGCAAGCCACATGACTATCGAGCTGGTGGATCCCAACGATTGGGCAACTGTGACTCATGGGATAGATGGCGAGTTTGGAGATGGGACTACAAAGGCGTTGCTCGGAAACCTAGCTCCAATCACCATACAGAAGGGAGAATCCAGTGTAGTCTACTTGATTCCAATGGATTGGATAAGCAGAATCGAGGAGTATGGAGGATACGATGTCAAATCCATGGGCGTCCGAATGGGGGACTTGTCCAAAGGCAAATTCAGATTCAGCTTGCAGATTCTGCCAACCTTAGCCGAGATAACAGATAGGGTCCTTGTTGTTTCACAGAAGGGTGCTGAAACCTTCACCTATGGGAGAAGCATAATCAAGGAGTCTGTAGTCAGACTTGACCCTTCGATGAGGAAAGGGCAAAGGATTCTTGTTCTCAATGAGAGGCTTGAATGTCTGGGACTAGCGGCTCTATCCATTGATGGAGATAGACTTGATCGACTGGCCACGGATAAGCTAGTTGCTAGGAACCTTGTTGACATCGGTGCCTACGTGAGAGGCGCCTAGACGAACATATCGCTAGAGCGGTCTGAGGACTCTATGGACTGACGCATCTTCTCGAGACGTTCAATTTCTCGTGACTCCTCAAGAAGCTGATCTACATTTGCCTCGACGCCATATACTTCGTTAATCTTCTCGAGCATCGTAGCTGCAGACTTGGGATCGGGCCGTCCCCGGGTGGCATACGTGAGTAGACCTATTGCGGCTTGATCGCGCATCTCAAGTTCCGCGAGAAGAAGTGCGAGAGGTCCAGCGACAAAGAGACCTTCCTCAAGGATTGGAACAGACCACCTGTCCAGTTTGTCTGCGTAAGCTGTGGTGGGGACACAACGCATGTTATCATCCCCTTCCTTGAAACTTGCATCGAGACCTCCCAGCAGCAAGGCCTCGGAAAACTTGTTCTCAGCTATCCACTCGGCCAACCGGTCAATCCACCCCCACTGTTCTGAGCTGTGAGGCTGGAAGCGGGGTACGAGAAAGACCATCTTCTTCTCCTTATACCAGTAGAGCTCGAATGGCAGCACTAGTCTTCCATTCTCCATGGAGACAAAAAGAGGAAGCATGTCGCTCTTTATGAAGCCAATCCGTTCAGCATTGAGTGCTCTTGTGAGGTGAGCTGTGCTCAAGAAACCAACCTCACCAAGACCATGAAAACCGCAGACAAAGGTAGATCCGGACTCGACTTTGAAACCCTCTTTCACGATTATCTCAAATGTCGAATCTCTCGTTGCGACAAACGCCATTACATTCATACCTCAGTTTCAGACATGAAACTCGCACTAGTTACCAGTACACTTGCTAATGATGCCAGTCTGCCCACTCCTTTTTAGACTATGTATGCGTCCCATATGATACACTATGCCAAGTCTATCCATTCGAGATATATTCAACAACTATGCTAAGCGATAAGACTAAGAGGATAACATAGCAATTCATAGAATGAATGCGTGTCAAGAATCGGCGGGGTAGAAAGTAAGTTGAGCACGCTAAGGCAGCTTGAATTGGCACAGGTCGCTCCACGCTTACTTGAGCTGCTAAGAAGAGAGGGTGTCGGCTCCCTTACTGAATTTCAAGCGGAATCTGTGAGTATTGGGGCGATGAGAGGAGTAAGTCATATTCTTGTGACGTATGACTACGAAGAGGCATATCATATAGCTGAGATTACACTTCTCAACAAGGTGGCGTCAGACATCCGTGCCAAGGCGCTAGTACTTTGCCCAAACCCGCATCACGCTGAGAAGAAGTATCTATCACTGAGTCAGAAATGCAGACGCTTGGGGATTGGAGCCACCGAGATTATCCGGAAAGGCACGGCCGCCCGAGGTGACTGGGAACAGGGCAGAGTCATTGTGTCTACGTTTCATGCAATGGATACTGCCATCAAAACACGGCCTGAACTGATAGAGGGTGTTGAGTGCGTGTTGATTGACAGGCTGGACTTGATTGGGCAGCCGGGTCTTGGTGCCAGACTCGAAAGCTTGCTAGTATCACTTATGGGAATGGATACTAGTCTGCAGTACATCTCAATCTGTCCACCTGTTTCGGACATCCCCGAACTGGCACATTGGTTGAGTGCTCGTGTAGTAGAGGACAAGAAAGCCAACGTAGACGTAATCTTCAGTGCAAAAGCCTTTGACAGTGTTGAGGAGTCATTGGCCGATCTCACAGAGTATGTGCATTATCGCCGCGGCCAAGTAATGGTACTGGGTGCCAACATCCCAACATGCGAAGAACTAGCTGCACGATTTACAGGACTCTACAAGGGAGAGAAGGACACCTCTCTTGACCTCAGACTCGCACCTGAACATAGAGACGATTTGCGGGAGGTGGCTAGCGATGTTAGGGCCTCCTATTCGAACTGCAACCTGACGAAAAGGCTGGCAGCTGCAGTATCGAGAGGAGTGGCGTTCATTCATGAGGGTGTTCCCCGACTCCAAAGACGGCGTGTCACTCAAGCTTGGGAAGAGGGGATTCTGCCGGTCATCGTGATGCCGACACGATATGCAATAGCCAGTGGTCTAAGAGCCACAGTAGTCTTTCTGCTCGGTGCATTCATGCAGGAACTTGGCAAAGAGTTGACAGAAGAAGAGAGTGTTACTATGCTCTCAGAGTGGCAATTCAATGACGTTCTGCAGGCCGCAGGCAGGAGAGGTGCCGACAGTGAAGCGTTCGGCATCATTGTGGTTGACAACGAGCAGGAACGAACCAGAGTCTTGGCCAAGTACTTCCTAATGGACTCCGAGGGTAACATCTCACCAGTTTCCGGGGAAGTCGATAGCGTGATGGATGACTCTGAGAACATCCAAGATCTAGTACTCGGACAGATATGCGTAGGATCGAGGGAGAACATAGATCCATTCTCCGTCATAGACCACACCTTCTGGGCTACAAGCAAGAGAATGACAGGCTTCTCTCAGCCTGATCTGATCACTGCTGATGGCACATCTGTGGAACAGCTAATCTCGCTTAGAACGACAAAATCAACCGAGAAACGTGCTGAGGAGATACCGGATGAGAGTGTCAGAATCGTTTCTCTCAATCCTTCTAAGATAGAGGGTCTTGTGCGTAGCGGGAGCAGAGAGATGTGGCACTATGTATCGCTGAGATCAGCAGATGGTGTGTCCTGCTCATGTGAATCATGGAAGTATCAGGGAATACGGAAACACAGGCTCTGCAAGCATCTTGTGAGATTCGCTAAGTACGCGATCCAAGATGAAGAAACGATACCCTATGCGCCCGGTGTCATCGAACAGGCACTCCGGGGACTTGAGACCATAGGCGAGCTAGAGAAGGAAGGTCTTGTACAGCGGGAGTTGAAGACTCTCAGGTGTACCGAACTCGGAAGGGGTTCGATGTATCTGCGAGCCCCGGCACGTGAAACGAGAAGAGCAATGAAGCTGCTGAGCGATGGAAACGGTGACTTGAAAAAGATAATTCTCGACGTGGCCATTGCAAGAGGGTATCTTCCCAAAGATGTGTTGGGTCGCGTACTCGATTCTCTACCTGAAGAGAATATTGAGAATTGGGCATGCAAGGATGATGAACTCCCAGGAATCGTAGAGAACTGTATCGAGGAGATTGATTACATCAATCTGACTCTCTTGAAACTCATGGGCAGCAAGAAGAAAGGCACCCTTAGAGAGAGGAGTATCAAGTTGGAACAGAACCTTCATGCTCTGCTTCAGACATTCAGGTAGCTTTTTACGGGAGGACATTTGAGCAGGGGCTCGAGTGCGGGCAACTCCTTTTACCCCGCAATATGGTGATGCGTGCATGAAGTTATTCGAGCATGAGGCCAAAGATGTCTTTCGAACCTTCGGGATGCCAACTCCTCCAGGTGGTGTGGCTAGGACGCCCGAGGAGGCCAAAAAGCGGGCTGCAGAGGTAGGAAAGCCAGTAGTCGTGAAGGCGCAGGTGCTTGCTGGGAAGAGAGGAAAGGCCGGAGGCGTGAAGTTTGCTGACAGCCCTCATGAAGCAAAGAAGCACGCTGAAGCGATACTTGCAATGCGCATCAATGATCTACCTGTGGAGGCGGTT